>JBDSYI010000235.1:0-10484 GCA_039925745.1 Casimicrobium sp.
CGCCGCGCGGCAACGTTCTGCGACTTGATTTTCACGCCGATGCCTTTCTGCATCACATGATCCGCAACATAGTCGGCGCGCTGGTCTATATCGGCAACGCCCGACAGCCCAGCGACTGGCTAAAAACACTGATCGCGCAGAAGGATCGCACGCTCGCCGCTCCGACGTTTTCGCCGGACGGCCTGTATCTTGCCGGAATTGAGTACGATCGCCGCTTTGCATTGCCCGAAGCGTTCGTCGATCCGTGTCTCTAAATTCTTCCATTCCCGTCTTACGAACCCGCATCAAAATTTGCGGACTGCGTGAACAACAACATGTTGATGTCGCGATCAACGCGGGGGCCGACGCGCTGGGATTTGTGCTCTATCCGCCGAGCGTTCGCGCCATCTCACTGGAGCTTTGCTCTGAACTCACACGCCGCGTCCCGGCCTTCGTTTCCACCGTTGCCCTGTTTGTAAATCCAACGCCACAGGAGGTCGAGAACGCCCTTTCCGCCGCCAGAATCGACCTGCTGCAGTTTCACGGCAATGAGCCGGAAGCTTTCTGCGCGAGCTTCGGGCGTCCGTATTTGAAAGCACTGGCGGTCGACGAGTCATTCGATTTATTACAATACGAACAGCGATACGCCTCCGCCGCCGCGCTCCTTCTGGATACGCCGAGCGCCGGGCATGGCGGCAGCGGAAAGACATTTAATTGGCAGCTCATCAACATACCAAACACACGAAACGAGCGCGCTCCAGCCCTCGTTTTGTCTGGTGGCTTGACTGCTGCAAATGTGGCCGACGCGATTAGGGCAGTCCGTCCGTTTGCGGTGGATGTGAGTAGCGGCGTCGAGATATCTCGCGGCGTGAAAAGCTCCGAACTTATTGAAAATTTTTGTCGCGCTGTGCGCCTTGCGGATGCCTCGATGTGAGTCACGCGGGTTGTCACCAGCGCTGAAGGCTTTCCATGAAACTTTATGACTTACCCGACGCCCGCGGCCATTTCGGGCCATACGGTGGCACCTTTGTTGCTGAAACTTTAATCCAGGCGTTAGACGATCTCAAAGCGCAGTACGCCAAGTATCAGCACGATCCTGAATTCAAAGCTGAATTCGAAAGCGAACTCAAACATTTCGTCGGCCGCCCAAGCCCGGTCTATCACGCCAAACGCTGGAGCGAGATGCTCGGCGGCGCCCAGATTTACTTCAAGCGCGAAGACTTGAATCACACTGGCGCACACAAAATCAACAACTGCATCGGTCAGGCGTTGCTCGCCAAACGCCTCGGCAAGCCGCGCGTGATCGCCGAAACGGGCGCCGGCCAGCATGGCGTCGCCACCGCCACCATCGCCGCCCGCTACGGCCTTGAATGTGTCGTCTACATGGGCTCGGAAGACATCAAGCGGCAGGCGCAAAACGTGTACCGCATGAAGCTGCTGGGTGCGAGCGTGGTGCCGGTTGAGAGCGGCTCGAAGACGCTGAAAGACGCGTTAAATGAGGCGCTGCGCGATTGGGTGACCAATGTCGACAATACGTTCTACATCATCGGAACCGTCGCCGGACCGCATCCGTACCCGATGATGGTGCGCGATTTTCAGTCGGTGATTGGTACTGAATGCCTGACGCAAATGCCCGAACTGGCCGGGCGACAGCCGGATGCGGTGCTCGCCTGCGTGGGCGGCGGATCAAACGCGATGGGCATTTTCTATCCGTACATTCCGCATGAAAAAACGCGCCTGATTGGGGTGGAAGCTGCGGGCGAAGGCATCGAAACGGATAAGCATTCAGCGTCGCTGACACAGGGCGTTCCCGGTGTATTGCACGGTAATCGCACCTACTTGTTGCAAGACGCAGACGGCCAGATCATCGAGACCCATTCGGTGAGCGCGGGCCTCGATTACCCCGGCGTTGGGCCCGAGCACGCCTATTTGAAAGACATTGGTCGCGCCGAGTACGTGAGCATCACCGACGACGAAGCGCTGAAGGCCTTTCACGAATGTTGCCGCATCGAAGGCATTATTCCAGCGCTCGAATCGAGCCACGCGATTGCGTATGCCACCAAGCTTGCGCCGACGATGGGCAAGGACAAAATTTTGCTGCTGAATCTCTCAGGGCGAGGCGACAAGGACATGCACACAGTGTCGCAGCGATCCGGGCTATCGTTCTACTGCCATCCAGAATGCGAACCGGGGCGCACCGCAGCACAAGCTCCGAGCAAACCGATGGTGCGTCAATGATCCGCATCAATGCCGTCTTCGCCACGCTAAAGGCGAACCAAAAAACTGCCCTGATTCCGTTTATCACGGCAGGCGATCCGTCACTCGAATCGACGTTGCCCACCATGCATGAGTTGGCAAAAGCAGGCGCCGATGTCATCGAGCTTGGCGTTCCATTTTCCGACCCGATGGCCGACGGCCCGGTGATTCAGCGCTCGTCCGAACGGGCGTTGGCGAAACGGATGTCGATGAGGAAAGTGCTCGCGACTGTTGCCGAATTCCGCAAAACAAATAGCGCAACGCCCGTGGTTCTGATGGGTTACGCGAATCCGATTGAAGCGATGGGGCAAGCTGCTTTTGTGGATGCGGCCGCCAACGCAGGTGTCGACGGCGTGCTGGTGGTGGACTATCCGCCCGAAGAGGCCGACGAGTTCTCGGCGTTGCTCGCCGCACGCGGCCTTGCGCCGATTTTTCTGCTCGCACCAACGTCCACTCCGCAGCGCATCGCACACGTCGCCAAACTCGCGCGAGGCTACGTTTACTACGTCAGTCTGCGCGGCGTCACGGGGGCGGGCAATCTCGACGTCGCAGATGTCGCGAAGAACGTCGCGGCGATCAAGGCTGCCGTGCCGGTGCCAGTAGGTGTCGGTTTCGGCATTCGTGATGGCGTGACAGCCCGCCAGGTCGCGGCAGTGGCAGATGCGGTGGTGATTGGCTCAGCGCTGGTGCAAACGATGTTCGACGCGCCACCCGATGAAGTAGCTGCAAAAGCGGGAGCCTGGTTGGGTGAAATTCGGGCTGCGCTGGATGCCTGACGGCTGCGTCGCTGGAATAGCAGCTTTTCGCTGAAAGCGCCAGTACGCAGGGGGTAGCGCCAGATTATTGCTGTAGTCGATAAATGATTTTTTCGGCGCTTATCCCAAGTACAGCGGTTTTTTCACGAAAAAGCTGTATCCATCCACACTTCAGGCTTGAGCACGTCAAATGACACGCGCTTGCGCATTTTGAGTAGTGCGCGATCGTAGGTCAAAAGTGCGTCGGCATGTCCGCAATGCGCGGTTTCGACAAACTTCTGATCATCGCGATCGGAGCACTTGGGCAGGTCTGCCGTCTGCTCGGGATCAAGCTGCACCCACTCGATAAATGGCCCGAGCAGCGCGAGCCCAGCCGCAATCTGATCATCCTCAAGCTTGAACATCGGATAGCCGAGCACATGTTTTAGCTCGCGATACGTACGGACGGAGAGGAGCGGTGTCACGCGCCCATCCTGCCACGCTTCACGTAGTCGCAAATGGCGCGAATCTTTAAACACCAGCGCTGAGATCAACACGTTGGTGTCGATTACGAGGCGGTTCATCGAGTCTTGGCTCCGTTAGAAATCGCGGTGGAACCGCTCCACAGAGATGACAGAGATCACTGTGGGAGCGGTTCCACCGCGATTGTGCGCGACCTATTGCGCTGTCCAACCACCATCCATCGTATACGCGCTGCCGGTGATCGAACCGCCGGCATCGGTGGTGAGGAACAACGCCAGCTCGGCCAGATGCTCTGGCGCAACGAAGCGTTCGCTCGGTTGCTTCTCGCCGACCAGTTGTTGCGTTGCGGCGTCCACAGAAATGCTTTGTGCCGCAGCGCGCGCTTCAATCTGTTTGCGCACCAGCGGGGTATCCACCCAGCCTGGGCAAATCGCGTTGCAGGTGATGAACGATTTTGCGTTTTCGAGCGCGGTGACTTTGGTCAAACCGATGATGCCGTGCTTTGCGGCGACGTAGGCCGCCTTGCCAGCCGACGCCACAAGTCCGTGCGCCGAGGCGATGTTGATGACGCGGCCCCAGCCCCGTTTCTGCATATCGGCGAGCGCAATCTTCGAGGTGTGAAACGCGGAGGACAAATTGATCGCAATCACGGCGTCCCATTTGTCATCCGGAAAGTCGGGAATGTTCGCGACGTGTTGAATCCCCGCGTTGTTCACCAGTACATCGATGCGCCCGCAAATTGCAATGGTTTGCTTGACCAGCATCTGCGCCTCGGAACCCTTCGACAGATCGGCTGGAACGTAATGCACACGGACCTTTGATGTTTCCGCGATCTCCTCGCGCAGGCGATCAATTTCAGCCGGGTCGCCGAAGCCGTTCATCACAACTTCCGCGCCTGCTTCGGCGAAACGACGCGCCATGGCAAGGCCAATGCCGCTGGTGGAGCCGGTAACTAGGACGATGCGATTTTCAAGCGATTTCATGACATCTCTCACAGGTTTTGTTGCGTTGCATCATAACCCTTCTTTACTCGACAGTTCGTTTTGGCAATGCCCGTTTGAACTCCGCAAGCGTTGCCAGTCGTGCTTCTGCATGATCGACGATGGGTAGCGGATAGTCGCGCCCTGGCACAAAGTCGCGCGCCTGTTGCTCAATCGGCGAGGTCAGCCACGGCGCATGAATATCCTTGTTCGAGAGCTTGCCGACTTCGGGCACGTATTTGCGGATAAACGTGCCCTTTTCGTCAAAATTTTGGCTCTGTGTAATCGGATTGAAAATGCGGAAATACGGCTGCGCATCGCAGCCGGTGGAGGCCGCCCATTGCCAGCCGCCGTTATTCGCGGAAAGATCAAAGTCATTCAGTTTCTCAGCGAAATAGCGCTGACCCCAGCGCCAGTCAACCAATAAATCCTTGGTCAAAAAACTCGCTGCGACCATACGCAAGCGGTTGTGCATGTAACCGGTTTGATTCAGCTGACGCATCGCGGCATCGACCATCGGATAGCCGGTGCGCCCCTCGCACCACGCAGCAAAGCGCTCCGGATCGTTGCTCCAGCGGATAGCGTTGTATTCCGGCTTGAACGCGCCATCGACCACGCGTGGATTGTGATGCAGGATATGAACGTAAAAATCGCGCCAGATCAGCTCTGAGAGCCACACCTCGGCCCCGCGCGAACCCTCCTGCCAGCGCTGCCACGAGGCAGCCACCAGACCGCGTATCGACACCGTGCCAAAGCGCAAATGAGTTGAGAGGTACGACGGGCCCTTGATCGAAGGGAAATTTCGGGTGTCACTGTAGCGGTCGATTCGTTCCAGAAATTCAGCGAAGAGCTTTTCACCGCCTGACATTCCGGTAGGAAACTTAAGTTCGCGCAGGTTGGTGCGTTGGAAGCCCATGGATTCGAGCGTTGGGATTTCGCCTGAAAACCATCCCCTCCCCAACCCTCCCCTTGAAGGGGAGGGGGCGAAGCGAAGCTGATGCGTCTCCATCGGATAAGCCTTTACATAGAAAGCCTCCA
The DNA here is from genome assembly GCA_039925745.1 of Casimicrobium sp. GTDB lineage: Bacteria > Pseudomonadota > Gammaproteobacteria > Burkholderiales > Casimicrobiaceae > Casimicrobium. The sequence goes on from JBDSYI010000235.1 coordinate 5,471, forward strand.
TCCGTTTGATCCAAGCGTTCTTGTACGGAGTGAACACCGAGAAAAACTTACCAGTTCCGGTGAGCACCTCATCCTTTTCGAAAATGACGTGATCTTTGCGCGTTTCGAATGCAATGCCGTGCGCTTTCAGTCGTTTCACTACCGCTGCGTCGCGATCGAGTGCCGACGGCTCATAGTCATGGTTGGTGAAGACGGCATCGACGTCCAGCGCAAGCGCTAATTTTGGGATCGCCTCCCGCGCCGTGTCGTGCAAAACATGCAAACCGCCGCCCATCGCCTCTAGTGCAGCGCGCAGCTCAACCACGCTTTCCCAGATAAATTCGACCCGGCGATCCGCTTTGTCGGCAAGCGCATCGAGAATTTCGCGATCAAACACGAACACACAATGCACGCGTTCTGATTGGGTCAGCGCTGCGTGCAGCGCAGCATTGTCAAACGACCGCAAGTCGCGGCGGAACCACATGAGGGCGGCTCGGTGAAGCATAGATAGGCGCCGATTGGACTGAAGAGCTAATTTTGCCAGCCACGTAGAATTGTCAACATGGAGTCAAGCTGCCTCGCAGGCCACTTTCTGATCGCCATGCCCGCCATGGCCGATCCCAATTTCAAGGGAACGGTCACCTATGTGTGCGAGCACAACGAGCGCGGCGCTTTGGGTGTCGTGGTCAATCGCCCGACGTCGCTCACGATGGATTCACTCTTTCAGCAAATCGCCGTTGAGGTGGCCGACATCCGATTGTCACAACGCAAAGTGCATTTCGGCGGCCCGGTGAGCGTCGAGCACGGCTTTGTGCTGCACCGCTCGCAGGGCTCGTGGAACTCGTCCATCGTCGTCAGCGACGAGCTTTCACTCACCACGTCAAAAGACATTCTTGAGGCCGTCGCTGGCGGCACTGGGCCCGCCGAATGGCTGCTGACGCTCGGCTATGCCGGTTGGGGAGCAGGCCAGCTTGAAGAAGAAATTGCAGCGAACGCCTGGCTCACGGTGCAGGCCGATGCTGACATGCTGTTCGTGACGCCACCGGAGGATTTGCTCAACGTTGCCATCGAACGCCTGGGGATATCACGGTTTGCACTGTCCAGCGTCGCAGGTCACGCTTGAAGAATCTCACGTTCCTCGCTTTTGATTTTGGCGAGCGACGTATCGGCGTGGCGCTCGGCAATGATTTGACCGAGACGGCGAACCCGCTCACCGCGTTTGACGCGACCAGCGACGATGCGCGATTTGCGGCGATTGGTGCGCTGGTGAAAGAGTGGGGGCCAAGCGCGTTCATCGTGGGCCGCCCGTCGTATCCCGACGGCAAATCACATGCCATGACCGCCCGCTGCGAAAAATTTGCGCGACAGTTAACGGGCCGGTTTGATCGGCCATCGTATCTGGTTGACGAGCGCTACACCAGCGTCGATGCGGCGCAAGCGCTCACCGTAACCGGCAGCCGACTGTCAGGACAAGAGAGAAAAAAGGCGATCGACGCCGAAGCCGCGGCGCAGATTCTGCGCCGTTTTTTTGAGGAGGGTGCGATGCCCGTTACTGTTGCAGAAACCAGCAAAACGTCATGACGGCGGGGAACCTTGATTTGCCCGATGCTGAGGCATTGTTCAACGACCTGAAAGCGCAAATGGCACCAGCGATTGCCTTTGATGCGAAACTCGTCGGCGTTTACTCCGGCGGCGCCTGGCTGGCGGATCGACTTGCCGCTGAGCTTGATGGTGAACACGAAGTCGGCTACATCGACGTGTCCTTCTATCGCGACGATCTGTCCACCAGTGGCTTGAAAAGCAATGTGCGCAGCACGCAGATTCCGTTCTCGGTACAAGGCGCACACATAGTGATCGTCGACGACGTTTTGTTCACCGGACGCTCGATTCGTGCCGCAGTGAACACGCTGTTTGACTTCGGGCGTCCGGCCTCAGTGCAGCTTGCGGTTCTGGTAGACAGGGGCGGGCGCGAGTTGCCGGTGGCGGCTGAGTACGTTGGCGCGCCGCTGATCGTCGCCCGCGATCTGATGCTGTCGCTCAACAAAAATGAAGACGGAAAATTTGCCTTGACGACCGAACCGTGGACGCCGCGCTGATGCTCTCCAAGAAGAACTTGCAACTTAACGAAAACGGCGATCTGCATCATTTGCTCGCTATCGAAGGTCTGCCTAAACGCATCATCGAGCGCATTCTCGACACCGCCGAGAGTTTCGTTGGAATCAATGAACGCGAAGTTAAAGTTGTGCCGCTTCTACGTGGCAAATCAATCTTCAATATCTTCTTCGAAAACTCGACCCGAACGCGGACGACGTTCGAGATCGCCGCCAAGCGTTTGTCCGCCGACGTAGTGAGCCTCGACGTCGCGCGCTCCAGCACCAACAAGGGCGAGACGATTCTTGACACTATCGCCAACCTGACTGCGATGCACGCCGACATGTTCATCGTGCGCCACGCGGAAAGCGGCGCGCCGTATCTCATTGCGCAACACGCCGCGCCGCATGTGCACGTGGTGAACGCGGGCGACGGGCGCCACGAGCATCCGACGCAGGGCCTGCTCGATGTGTTCACCATCCGCAAATACAAAAATGATTTCACGCGTCTAACGGTTGCTATCGTCGGTGACGTGTTGCATTCGCGCGTCGCCCGCTCGCAGATTCATGCCCTCACGACGCTCGGCGTGCCCGAGGTGCGCGTGATTGGGCCGCGAACGCTGTTGCCCGCCGACATCGAGCGGCTTGGCGTGCGCGTGTTCACCTCGCTCGAAGAGGGCCTCAAAGGCGTCGATGTCGTCACGATGCTGCGCTTGCAAAATGAGCGAATGACCGGCGCGCTGCTGCCCTCCGCGAGTGAATATTTTTCGCGATACGGTCTGACGCCGCAAAAGCTTGCGCTGGCAAAGCCCGACGCCATCGTGCTGCATCCCGGCCCGATGAATCGCGGCGTGGAAATTGACTCCGCAGTCGCCGACGGCAAACAATCAGTGATCTTGCCGCAAGTGACCTACGGCATCGCGGTGCGCATGGCCGTGATGGCGATTTTATCGGGGAGCACACGATGAAGATCGCTATTCGTAACGGGCGCGTCATCGATCCGGCGTCGAACTTTGACGCAGAGGCCGATGTTTTCATCGTCGCCAGCAAAATCGTCGCGATTGGTAAAGCGCCTGCTGGCTGGCACAGTAATCGCGACATTAACGCCGAAGGCTGCATCGTCGCGCCCGGTCTGGTTGACCTCGCAGTTCATGTCAAACGAGGCACGCTCGCCACCGAGCTGGCCGCAGCGGTTGCAGGCGGCGTCACCAGCATGGTGTGCTCGCCGGACACTGATCCGGTGCTCGACGAGCCAGGCCTCGTGGACATGCTGCGGCTGCGTGCGCAGTCGTTTCACGCCACGCATCTGTATCCGCTCGGCGCGTTGACCAAATCGCTGGCGGGCGTGCAACTGGCAGAAATTTCCAAGTTGGCGCAGGCCGGGTGCGTTGGTTTTTCACAGGCAGATCGCGCCGTGCTCGATACCCAGGTTTTGCTGCGGGCGATGCAATATGCGGCAACGTTTGGCTACTCTGTGTGGTTACAACCTGAGGATTTGCACCTGGCCAGAAGCGGCGTCGCTCACGAGGGAGAAGTGGCATCGCGATTGGGGCTGGTGGGCATTCCGTCCAGCGCCGAAATCATCGCCCTGGCAACGCAGATCGAACTCGCGCGGGTGACCGACGTTCATCTGCACGTCTGTCGCCTGTCCACCGCCGAGGGCGTTGCATTGGTTCGCGCGGCCAAATCCAGTGGCCTCAACATCACCGCCGATGTGGCAATCAATCACCTGCATCTGATCGATCTCGACATCGGAAATTATGATTCGAACTATCGCTTGTCGCCACCGCTTCGTTCCTCGCGCGATCGCGACGCCTTGCGCGCCGGCGTGATTGACGGCACGATTGACGCCATCGTTTCTGATCACACGCCGCGTCAGGATGCCTCCAAACAGGTGCCGTTCGGCGAGGCCGCGCCGGGCGCTACCGGACTGGAGACGCTGTTGTCGCTGACGCTGCGCTTCGCAGAATCGGCACGCATTCCACTCAACAGCGCTCTCGCGCGCATCACCCATCACGCGGCTCATGCCGCCAAGCTCAACGCGGGACGCCTGGCAGTTGATGCGGTCGCCGATATTTGTGTCTTCGATCCCGGTGCCTATCGCCTGATCAACAAAGTGGGCTTCAAAAGTGCCGGTAAAAATTCCCCGTTCATCGGCTACGAGCTGCCCGGCGTGGTCAGGGCGACGGTGACGGCGGGGCACGTTGCATATGAGGCGGCGGCGTAGCTCGCCGGGCATGCAATTAGGATTCTGTTCGCGCGAGATTGAACGGTTTTAGTAGCCAGTCGGTGCCGTTAGGCGGTTCGCTCGTTTTCCGCGAAAATCATCGTCCACGAGAAAACAACGGAACGGATTACCCGTTAATCTGCCGTTGGGGCACCTCTAAAAATTCATTTTTGGGGATGCAGTGTTAGAAGCCCGGAGCGCAGCAACCGGAACGTACGCTTTGGTACGTGAGCGCATTTGGCAAAAACGAGAGCACCGCGTGACGACACAATGCGCCCCACAAAGAATTTATAGAGGTGTCCTATGTCCTGGTTAGACAAAATTATCCCCGGTGCCAACAAAAACGACGGCGTCTCTAAGCGCGGCGTCCCGGAGGGCCTTTGGCTCAAATGCCCGTCGTGCGACGCGGTGCTCTACACCACCGACGTCGAGAAGAACCAGCATGTCTGCATGAAGTGCAGCTATCACATGCGGATCGACGCGCGCACGCGGCTAAATGGCTTGCTCGACGAGGCGGGGCGTAAGGAGATTGGCGCAGACGTGTTGCCGATTGATTCGCTCAAATTTAAAGACAGCAAAAAGTATCCTGACCGATTGCGATTGGCTGGTGAGGCCACAGGCGAGACCGACGCACTGGTGGTAATGCAAGGGACGATTGATAAGGTGCCCGCTGTCGTTGCCTGTTTCGAGTTTGAATTTATGGGTGGGTCGATGGGCT
>JBDSYI010000236.1:0-8411 GCA_039925745.1 Casimicrobium sp.
TGGTTGCACTGACTGGGCTGAGTGAAGGCTCCGTACGCATGAGCCTTGCAACTGATCGCGCGAAGTTGCCAGCCCCCGCGAATTTCGAGATGCCAGGTGTTCCCGCAATGGTGTTGGCGCAGCGTCCTGATGTGGCCGCGGCCGAGCGCGAACTCGCCGCGCTAACCGCAGAAATCGGCGCAGCAGAGGCTGATCGCTATCCGCGTATTTCGCTGTCAGGTTCTGTCGGATACAGCGTTTCGCGTCTCGCCGGAATCACCAGTGACGGCACGACTTGGGGCTTCGGTCCGTCGCTCACCGTGCCTTTGTTTGACGCAGGGCGGCGCTCGGCCAATGTTGAATTGGCGAAGGCGCGTTATGCCGAGGCGCTCGCGGGGTACAAAACGATAGCCACTCGCGCGGTGCGAGAGGTTGAAGAAGCGTTGACGAAATTGCAATCGGCGCAGGCGCGCGCGAACGATGTGCAGGCATCGCTGGATGGCTATCAGGCGTTCGAGCGGGCCGCGCAAGCCCGGTTGTCGGCGGGCGCTGGCAGCGTACTTGAACTGCAGGAGGCGCGTCGCGCGGTGCTCGCGGCGCAAGTTGCCGTACTCACCCTGGAGCGCGAACGACTCAACGCGTGGATTTCACTCTATCGCGCGGTCGGTGGCGGCTGGGATCAGGGGCAAGCATCATCAGATTTACCGGTAGAGGTTTCGGAGAAAACGCAATGACAACAATGACGCGCAAACAACTCATCATCGCTGCGGTTAGCACGCTGGCTATCGCCGCCATTGGCATCACCAGTGTCCGCGCGGATGACGCAAAATCGGACGCAAAAATAGACGCAAAAGCTGAGGCCGAAAAACAGGGCGGCGCAGCCGCAAAGCCTTCGCTAACCGTCACCACGACCCAGGCAACGCAAACCGATTGGCCAGTCAAGCTTTCCGCCAACGGCAATATCGCGCCGTGGCAGGAAGCCATCATCGGGGCTGAGTCAAATGGTCTTCGTCTGAGCGAAGTCAGTGCCAACGTGGGTGATTTTGTGAAGCGCGGACAAACGCTTGCGCAGTTCTCGCCGGACACCGTGCGCGCCGATCTCGCTCAGCAAGCCGCTGCCGTTGCCGAGGCCGAGGCCGCGCTTGCTGAGGCCGAAGCGAACGCAGCACGTGCTCGCACGCTCCAGGATTCAGGTGCGATGTCGACGCAGCAAATCAATCAATATGTGACCGCCGCGAAAACTGCTGCGGCGCGCCTTCAATCGGCAACGGCCGCACGCGATGGCGGTCAATTGCGGGTAAATTTCACGCGCGTTGTTGCGCCCGATGATGGCGTGATTTCGTCGCGCCTGGCGACGGTCGGTGCGGTCGTCGGTACGGGGCAGGAATTGTTCCGTTTGATCCGCAAAAATCGCCTCGAATGGCGTGCTGAAGTTACGGCGGCTGAACTCGCAAAAGTGGCCGCTGGGCAACCGGTTGTTATCACCACGCCGACCGGTGCAGTGGTTAACGGAAAGGTGCGCGTTGTTGCACCCACCGTTGATACGGCCACGCGTAACGCGATTGTTTATGTGGACCTTGCCAGCAGTACCGCGGCCAAAGCGGGCATGTTCGCAAGCGGTGATTTTTCGGTGGGAACGACCAGCGCGCTTTCGCTGCCGCAGCACGCGGTTGTGTTGCGCGACGGCATGACTTATGTTTATCAACTGCTCGCGGACAACAAAGTTTCACAACTCAAGGTGCAGACTGGACGCCGCCTCAATGATCGCGTCGAGATCGTGTCCGGGCTGAAAGGCAGCGAAACGGTCGTCGTCAGCGGCGCGGCGTTCCTCGCACAGGGCGACACCGTGCGAGTGAACAACGCAGCGCGCGTATCCGCAGCCAAACCCTGATCGAGCACCGAGAAAACCATGAACGTTTCCGCCTGGTCGATACGAAACCCGATTCCGTCGCTGATGATTTTTGTGCTGTTGACATTGGCAGGTGTCCTGTCGTGGCAGTCCATGAAAGTGCAGAACTTCCCTGACCTCGATCTGCCAACGGTCACCGTGAGCGCGTCGCTACCGGGCGCAGCGCCTGGTCAGCTTGAAAACGAGGTCGCCCGCAAGATCGAAAACTCGATTGCGACGCTGCAAGGCCTCAAACACATTTACACCAAAGTGCAGGACGGTGGTGCCACGATCACCGCCGAGTTCCGTCTGGAAAAACCAGTGCAGGAAGCGGTGGACGATGTTCGCGCTGCCGTGTCGCGCGTGCGTGCCGATCTGCCGGGTGATCTGCGCGACCCTATCGTGAGCAAGCTCGAACTCGCGGGCTCACCAGTGCTCGCGTTCACCGTTGCCTCTGACCAGATGGACGACGAGGAGTTATCGTGGTTTGTCGACAACACGTTGACGCGCCGTCTGCTCTCGGTGCGCGGTGTTGGCGCGATCAGCCGCGTTGGCGGCGCTGATCGTCAGGTGCAGGTATTGCTGGATCCATTGAGGCTGCAATCGCTGCGCGTGAGCGCGGCCGATGTATCGCGACAGCTGCGCCTCGCGCAGACAGAAGCGACCGGCGGCCGAACCGATCTCGGAGGCTCGGAGCAGCCGATCCGCGTGCTCGCCACCGTTGGCACCGCACAAGAGCTGGGCAAACTGCAACTGAGTTTGCCCGATGGTCGCCGCATTCGCCTTGATGAAGTCGCGACGGTGATTGACACAATCGCCGAGCCACGTTCAGCCGCGCTGCTTAATGGCAAACCGGTCGTAGGTTTTGAAGTCGCCCGCAGTCGCGGCGCCAGCGAGATTGAAGTGGGTAAGGGCGCGCTCGCGGTGCTCGAACAATTGAAGCTTGAAAATCCGAGCTTGAGGCTCACGCAGGCATTCGATTTCGTAACGCCAGTGCAGGAGGAATACGACGCATCGGTTGAACTGTTGCTTGAAGGCGCGTTCCTCGCCGTGCTTGTCGTTCTCCTGTTTCTGCGTGAATGGCGGGCGACGCTGGTTTCTGCCGTCGCCTTGCCGTTATCGGCGATTCCTGCATTTATCGGCATGTACTACCTCGGCTTTTCTATCAACGTGGTGACGCTGCTGGCGCTCTCGCTCGTCATCGGGTTGCTGGTCGATGATGCCATCGTGGAGGTTGAGAATATCGTGCGTCATTTGCGCATGGGAAAAACGCCTTATCAGGCTGCGATGGAAGCCGCTGACGAGATCGGCCTCGCTGTGATTGCGACCACGTTTGCACTGATCGCCGTGTTCTTGCCAACCGCGTTTATGTCCGGTGTTCCAGGCAAGTTCTTCAAGCAGTTTGGCTGGACCGCATCGCTCGCGGTGTTCGCCTCACTCGTCGTTGCGCGGATGTTGACGCCCATGATGGCGGCGTATTTACTGAAGCCAATGGTCAAGCCGCACAGTGAACCGGGGTGGTTAAAAATTTACATGAAGTGGGCGGCGTGGTGCCTGCGTCATCGCTGGATCACATTTGTCGGCGCGCTCGGGTTCTTCGCGGGTTCGATTTTTCTGGCGACGCAGCTTTCGTTCGCATTCATTCCGCCAGATGACAATTCGCAAACGCAGGTGAAGCTTGAGTTGCCGCCCGGTTCTACGCTGAAGGAAACGATGCGTGCGGCGGAAGAGGCGCGGCAGTTGGTGTCAAAGGTGAAGTATGTGAAGTCGGTCTACACCACCATCGGTGGTGGCTCGGCGGGCAGCGATCCGTTCGCACCATCAGGCCTCGCAGAGGTACGCAAAGCGACGCTGACTATTCAGCTCGCTGCGCGCAATGAGCGAGCGGTTCGCAAGCAGCCGATTGAAGCCGACATGCGCAAAGTGCTGGAGGCGATTCCCGGCGTTCGCAGCACGGTGGGCCTCGGCGGCTCCGGCGAAAAGTACGTGCTGGTGTTGAGCGGTGACGATGCCAATGCGCTCGCCCAAGCCGCGAGTAATGTCGAAAAAGATCTGCGGACGATCCCGAATCTGGGCACCATCACATCCACCGCGAGCCTGGTGCGTCCCGAAATTGCCGTCCGTCCGGTTGCCGGACGGGCAGCAGAACTGGGCGTTAGTGCCACCTCAATGGCCGAGACGTTGCGAGTGGCAACGGTGGGTGACTATGACCAGGCTTTGGCGAAATTAAATCTCTCGCAACGGCAAGTGCCCATCGTGGTCCGCCTCGCATCCAGCGCACGGCGGGACCTTGATTTGCTCGGCCGGCTTACGGTTCCTGGCAGCAAGGGGCCTGTGCCGCTGAACAGTGTTGCCACGCTCGACATCGCCAGCGGCCCTGCCGTGATTGATCGCTATGACCGGTCGCGCAATATCAATTTTGAGATTGAGCTTTCGGGTTCACCGCTAGGCGATGTGGTCAAAGCAGTGGCCGATTTGCCGAGCATCAAAAACTTACCGCCGGGCGTCGCGGTTCGTGAAGTGGGAGATGCCGAAGCGTTGGCGGAGCTCTCCGCGAGCTTCATCCTCGCGATGATCACGGGTGTGCTTTGCATCTATATCGTGCTGGTTGTGCTGTTCAAGGACCTGCTGCATCCGTTCACCATTCTGGCTGCATTGCCGCTGTCGTTTGGCGGTGCGTTCCTCGGCTTGCTGGTGACGGGAAAGAGCCTGTCGATGCCGTCGTTCATCGGGCTCATCATGCTCATGGGCGTGGCGACAAAGAACTCGATTTTGCTCGTGGAATACGCCATCGTTGCACGTCGTGATCACGGCCTGTCGCGGCTCGACGCGCTGCTCGACGCGTGTCACAAACGCGCAAGACCGATCATCATGACCACGATTGCGATGGGCGCAGGCATGCTGCCAATTGCGATTGGTACCGGCACCTCTGATCCGAGCTTCCGCTCGCCAATGGCTGTCGCCGTGATTGGTGGATTGATTACGTCGACGTTCTTGTCGCTGCTGGTGATTCCTCCGGTGTTCACGTTGTTTGACGATATTGAGCATGGCATCAGACGCGGCGCGAAGTGGGTGGGCGAACGTTTTGGGCGTAAACCGAAAAGCGTGGTTCCGGCTGAATAGCGGTTTTCACTCGCGTTTATCTGAACTGGAGTCAGTTTCGTCGCTTTAGAACTAACGCACTGGATTCAGGGCCGCACGGGCCACTCGCGGCTGGTTGGCCCTAGAATGAAAATTCAGGAAACTGGTCGCACAATGAACACGAAGCCTACCCCAGAACTGCGGCCCACCAACGCGCTACTTCGCACGATCAACGCTGTTGCCGACGCATTTGCGTTCCCGCTTCGAGGTTCTCACTACGTCGAACTGGTCAATCCGCTGTGGACCACGCACCGCCTTCAGGCACGCGTAGAAAAAGTCTGGGACGAGACGAAAGATGCACGTACGCTGACGCTGAAGCCGGGACTTAACTGGCGCGGCCATCGCGCGGGTCAGCATGTGCGTGTCGGTATTCCGCTGGGCGGCATGCATTACACCCGCACCTATACGATTTCTTCGCCGCCAGAACGGCATGACGACCGCTTCACCATCACGGTGAAGTCCATCAACGGTGGGCGCATTTCGCATCACATGGTGCGCAATATCAAGGTCGGTGACTACCTGCCGATCGGCCTTCCGCAGGGTGATTTTTATCTGCCCGATGCGCAGCCTGTGTTGCCGCTGTTCATCACGGCCGGTAGCGGCATTACGCCCGCAATGAGCATGCTGCAGAGCCTCATTGCGCAGGAGCGTTTGCCGGACAGCGTGCACATTCACTACGCGCCGCATGAGTTCGACGTCATTTTCGGCAAGGATTTGCAGCAGATGGCGCGCGAGCATCAGCGCTACAAACTGCACCTGGTTTATACCCACGACTATGGCGAGCTGAAACAGACTAAAGGCTACTTCAACGACGAGCAATTAAACCGTCTGTGCCCTGACTGGCGTGAGCGTGAGGTCTATGCCTGTGGCCCACCGGGATTGCTGGCAGCACTGGAGACGCATTTTGAGCAGGCCGGGCGCTCACGGCATTTGCATATTGAGCGTTTTTTAGCGAGCTTTGCCGAAGTGCCCAAAGATGCGGTCGGCGGACGCGTCCGCTTCGCCAAAAGCAATGTCGAAGTAGAGGCTGATCACTTGACGCCACTGCTCCGCGTCGCCGAGGATGCCGGCATGAATCCACCCCACGGCTGCCGTATGGGCATCTGCCATACCTGCAACACCACGCTGGTGTCAGGTGCTGTGCGCGACTTGCGCAATGGCAAACTGATCAACGAAGTCGGCAGCATCGTGCAGACCTGCGTCTGCGCTGCGGCTGGCGACTGCGAACTCAATCAATAAGTAGTAAAGAAATATCCATGACCACCGCAAAACATATCGCGAATCTCACCGACGCCCAGATCGAGGAATTCGGCCGCGAAGTTGATGCCATTGGCGACGAAGTGATGGCGTCGCGTGGCGAGAAAGATCGCGCCTACATTTTGCGGCTCATCCGCACCCAGCGCTTGCTGGCACTGGGCGGACGCGTCGTGATGCTGCTATCGATCTGGTTTTTGCCCGCGATTGCCATGCCGCTGGCGGGCTGGCCGCAGTTGATCGCGGTATTGGGTCTGGGCGCGACGATGCTTGGCCTCGCCAAAATTCTCGAGAACATGGAGATTGGGCACAACGTGTTGCATGCACAGTGGGACTGGATGAAGGACCCAGAAATTCAGTCCAACACGTGGGAGTGGGATCACGTTTGCCCCTCGGACCAATGGATGCACAGCCATAACGTGGTGCATCACACCTGGACCAACGTGATTCACAAAGACCCGGACGTCGGTTACGGCGTGATTCGTGTGAGCACCGGGCAGCGCTGGAAACCGAAATACCTGTTGCAACCCTTCACCAATATTCTGCTGAGCCTATTCTTTCAATGGGGCATCGGCACCCACGACATCATGTGGGCGGACAAAACAGGAGCTGGGTCGAAAAAAGCACTGATTAGGCGGTTCGTGTGGAAAGCCTGGCGGCAGGTGCAAAAGGATTACCTGCTGTGGCCCTTGTTGGGCGTCGCGCTAACCGCGCTCGCCTGCTGGACGATGGGCAAAAACGTTGCTGCCGCTGCACTGCCGACGCTCGGCCTCCTGATGGCGGGCAGTTTTGTCGCCAATACGCTTCGCAATGTCTGGACCAACGTCATCATCTTTTGTGGACACTTCCCGCAGGGTGTGCATCACTTCCGCAAGGAAGACATCGAGGGCGAGACCCGCGCGCTGTGGTACGTGCGCCAGCTGATGGCGTCATGCAATATCGGGGGTGGCAAACTGTTTCACATCATGTCCGGCAACCTGAGTCACCAGATCGAGCACCATCTGTTCCCGGATATGTGCAGCAACCGTTACCCAGAGATCGCGCCACGCGTGCGCGCGCTAGCCAAGCGCTATGGCCTGCCCTACAACACCGGCTCACTGGCGAGACAGTACGGCACGACTACGTGGACGATCTGGCGACTAGCGTTTCCGGGTGGCGCGGCGACTCGGGCGAGCTGAAACGAACGTGGGCTTGGCGTTTGGATATTACGCCGTCTTTGCTGTGCGGCATTCCTAGGCGAATTCGAACTAAATCGCACCAATGGCTTTTCCTTAAAACCCTTGTTATGCGGGGCCAACAGTGCCGTCCCGCGAGAAGCCGATTGCTTACGAAAGCCCGGTTAGGCTCGCGTTAGGAGGTGCTTTGAGGCTAAAGTTGTACAGGTTAAGATCCTCAGTCTTATAGAAGAGTTAAGTCTCACGTAAGCAAACCAGCGCACAATCTACGCGTTCGCAAATGGATAGACTTTGCGCAATTCAAGGAGGACGTGATGGGTGCTTACCAAGAACACTTCGACCGGTCAATCGACGCCAAAACGCGCGACGCGTTTTGGACGGAGGAGGCGAAGCTGATCGACTGGCACACGCCGTTCACTCAGGTTTGCGATTTCTCGCGACCGCCCTTTGCCAAGTGGTTCGTTGGCGGCACCACCAACCTCTGTCACAACGCGGTGGATCGCCATGTCGCCACGCGTGGTGATCAGGTTGCTCTGCACTTCATTTCCTCCGAGACCGACACCGAAACGAAGTACACGTATGCGCAAATGCACGACGAAGTGAACCGCGCTGCCGCCATGTTGCAAAGCCTTGGTGTGACCAAAGGTGATCGCGTGCTGATCTACATGCCGATGATTCCCGAGGCCGTGTTTGCGATGTTGGCGACGGTGCGTATCGGCGCGATTCATTCGGTGGTATTCGGCGGATTTGCGTCGGCCTCGCTGGCAACGCGCATTGACGACGCCAAGCCAAAAGTCATCGTGTCCGCCGATGCGGGCATGCGCATGGGCAAGGTCGTGCCGTACAAACCGTTGCTCGACGCCGCCATTGATCTCGCCGTGAACAAACCGGAAAAAGTGCTGCTGTTTAATCGTGGGCTTGAACCGATGAAAACGACGCCGGGTCGAGATGTCGACTGGGCTGATTTTTCTGCG
>JBDSYI010000237.1:0-9027 GCA_039925745.1 Casimicrobium sp.
GCAGTCAGTAGCGGCGGCATCGTGGATTGGAGGATAAATTCTGATAACCAGCGGTCGGTGCCAAACGCACGGAACACGAGACTAAATGTCGTGGCTCCTACCAACAGCGCGAACAGCGCGCCGCTCAGTGTGAACGTGCCATGCAACACCTCGCGCCAGGCAGCCCACGGCAACGAATGGCTCGCGAGCGTGGCGAGAATCAACAGGCATCCACCAGCGGCCGCGGCTTCGACAGCGAACAGCTTGCCGCTGAACACTCCAACCAATAGCAACACGATGACCGTAATTGCCGCGAACGCTACGGCCATGTGTGACCGCGTGACCCCGCTGTCGTCCGCACTGCGACGGTCGGGGCTTTGCGTCGGTTCAGTGATGCGTCCTTGCCACCATGCCATGACCATCCAAAGCAGAAGTGCAGCAAGGGCGGGGACCAATGCGGCGTTGAACACATCCTGCGTGGAAATGATTCGCGCCGTGCCTAGAGAAAATCCTGGCATGTTGCTGGCTTCAAGGTGCGCGCGCAGCATCGCGTCGCCGAGCAAAATCAATACCAGCGACGGCGGCACGACGACACCAATGGTGGCCGCAGCACTCACCAGCGCTATGGCCCGGGCCGGAGCCAGATGGCGCAAGCGATGCCCAACTAACCGCGACAGCAGGGACGCGCTTGAACCCACTGATCCGCTCATCGGGGCAATTAACGAGCCCACGGTGAGCGTGGCCACCGCCGCAACCGAGTCTCGTGTACCAAATGGGCGAAAAATTCTCACCAGTGTTGAAAAAATCGAATCCGCGACCGTGACCCGTTTCAGCAGCACGCCGATGAATACATACAGCGGCAAGGCCTGCAGCAAGTCGTTTTCGAGCAGGCCGATGATGCGCGGAGACAGCGCAGCGAGCACGTTGAAGTCGACCGCACCCATCAGCAATCCGCCGATGGCAAATGCCGATGACGTACCGAGCAATAGTGCCCAAACTGGCAGTCCCGTCGTTGTGACGAGAACGCCCAGCGCCAGCAACATCCAGAGTCCGGCTGCGGTCATCGTGAGTTCATCGTTTGCGGACGAGGTCGAACACCGAATAGACCAATGCGAGCAGTGCCATCAGCCAGCCGGCAAATTTGATAACGAACAGACCGGGATTTCCCGTTTCCGAAAACCGTTCCAGGTGCAGCACGGATTGCCAGACCTGCGCGCTCGATGTCCACAAAATCAACAACGCCCACGGCGCAATGCAAAGGAGCATCGCATACGACTTCCAGCGGGTGGAGCCATCACTCGACGGGGCGGCCAGATGGCTGGCTGCGAGGTGTGCGTTGGCGTAAGAGGCTGCCGTGATCGCGACGCCGACATAGAGGGCGAAGAGCACTTGCGCCGCGTCGTTGGTCTGGCGCGAAAAAGCTTGCACGACTTCGCGAAGTGGCCACTGTGCAAATAGCAGAATTGCCAGCGGCACAACAAGCACGCTAATCCATGTGAAGACGGTCTTCAGATTTGTCCCCCTCAGCGTCGTTCATCATCGTGCGATTAATCACCGATCAACCGTGCGTTGGTTGTCCACTATCCTGAACAACCATGCGGTCAATCATTTTGCCGAAGTCTAACTTGCGGGGGCGAGACCCGATGTAGCGACCGGTGTCGTCGGTTGCATGGCCGGTGCCGATGGCGGCGTTGCTATGACCTTGGGAGGTGCAAGCCGAGGACTGAGATCAGTGAGGGTCAGCAAAATATCGGCGTACCAGGCGCAGTTGAGCCCCAGGGCTTCGTCCAGTTTCAAATCGCGTGTGCCCACATCGAGCCGAGCTGAATGCACGCCCAACAATTTCCACGGCAGCGCGTCTACTCCGCTCACCGGATTTGCGTCACGCATCACGACAGGAGCACCGCTCGTTCCCCGGTGCGTGCGGGCGTCGGTAAGGAAGTAACCCTGACCCTGAAAACGAAGACCGAATGATGATGCGATCACCGCGTGACGGGCAACGGGCATGTGGTGCAACGTGTCATGGAAGCCGAGCGGAAAACCTATCACCAGCAGAGATGCACCGATTTCCACCGCGTCGTTTGCACCGAGTAAATGATCCGGCGTGAATGCGCGGAATACTGCTGTGGGCGGCAGTGCTGCACGCTCGATTTCGATCACCGCGACATCAATTTCGCCAGAGTTATCTTGCCCCTGCCGCCACAGACTCTTTCCGTCGCGGTAGAGCGGCATCGAGAACCCAATGGACCGTGCCATGTTGTCGGGGTCAATATGAATCTCGATTTCGATTCGATTGGGAAAGTGTTTGCTGGGCTCGTCGATCATCACATGACGACTGGTCACCAGAAACAGACGCTCATCACGCTGAAAGAAAAATCCGCTGGCGTTGGTGAGCGACTTTTGCAGATCAAACGTTGCAACGCGTGCGGTGGCCAGGAGGACGGTGTCAATCATCGATAAACTCTTTTCGTGCCTGCGGGGTTTACGAAATTAAAAATGCGAATCGGAAGAGGCACGGTGCTGAGGAGGCAACCGTTACTCATTCGATTCGCATTTTGCGCTAACCGCACTTCGCCGCAACCGGAGTTGCCGCGAAGCACTTGTCAGTACGTCGTCAGTCGTTACTGACGAGGCTCACCATTCGCGTTGACCGCGATCGTACGACCCGGTGGCGAGCTCATTTGTACACTGTGTTCAATGCCACGATAGTTGTAAGTCACATCCCAATAAGCAGGCGCTGTGCTGACTGTAGTTTCGCAGCGGCGCAGATTGCGGTCGTACGTTGAACCACCGCCCTGATTGTTACCAATCGCGGCACCGGCGATAGCGCCGCCTGCTGTTGCGATGTCGCGACCGCGTCCGCCGCCGACCTGATGCCCCAGGACGCCACCGAGAATGCCGCCGATGATCGCGCCGCCGATATTAGCGTCGGAGTTGACCTGTTGGCGCTCAATCCAGCAACGCTGTTCGGGCGGGCCAACCACGGCGCGTACGGAGGTCACAGCGACGTCGGTAATGCGTTCATTCGGACGACGATAGTAGTCATAATTAGGCGCGGCCAACGGTTCCGGCGCTTCGATCACGTTATTCATCCTGCCGTTGACTCTGCGAACGGACGAAATCCGATTGCTCATGCCCAATCCGCTGAGTGAGGCATAACTGCCTTTCCGCAAGACAACGCAGCGACCACCAAAGTTGGCGTCATCGCACACTTCCCAGCGACCCTTCGTCACCAATACCGACGAAGCGAGATCGTTGAATCCGAAACGTTTAAAGTTATTGACTTGACCGTTCGCAGTGAAGGTGCGGCCTCGAAAGCCTTCGCCTTCGTAAAAAGTAACTTGCGCGGCGGCCTGAGTGGCAAGGATTAACGCAGTTGCGCCAAGTGCTGATTTAAGCTTCCAGTTCATGATATTTCCTGTCTAGATTTGTTACGGACTCATCGCGAGTTGAGCGAGCGGCAAGCCGCTGGCGATATTTGGTGGCGACTACAAATGTCTGCACTGCTGTATCAATTCGCATACGCTACCGATGTAAGCAGTTTAGATACTCCACTTCTGCTGTCTGTCGTTATTCAGGCTGAATGCCTGTAAGCCGTTGCCTACACCCGTATGTGGCTCCTCGTGTGGGATCCTCACGTGGTCAGTATTGTCATCGTGGGCCAGCGAAAACGCTTGGCACGTCGGCGCTATCCCGAACCTGCGGGCTCGCGCGGCTACGTCTCTAGTGCACACTTGAGCGTATTGACGCGATCGGCGTTTGTTAAATCGGGTTTGAGCACGCAAGAATGACCGACATTTCAGTTGTACTTCCAGCCGCCGTCACTGATCGTAAAAACCTCTGGCGGTGGATCCCGACGCTCTACTTCGGACAGGGCATTCCTTACGTTGCCGTGATGACTCTCTCGGTGATTCTGTACAAGAACATGGGCGTGTCAAATACCGACATTGCGCTTTATACGAGTTGGCTGTACCTGCCATTTGTAATCAAGCCGCTGTGGTCGCCGTTTGTCGACATGTTCCGCACCAAGCGCTGGTGGATCGTATGGCTGGAGTTGCTCATTGGTGCGGCGTTTGCGTTGGTGGCGTTGACCATCCCCGGCGACAATTTCTTCCGAATGACGCTTGCAATTTTCTGGTTGCTGGCGTTCAGTGCGGCGACTCACGACATCGCGTCCGACGGTTTTTACATGCTCGGTTTACGGCAGCACGAGCAGGCCGCGTACGTCGGCATTCGCAGCACCTTTTTTCGGTTGTCGATGATCACGGGGCAGGGCGGTCTGGTCTATCTCGCCGGAAAGCTCACCACCGTCACCGGCAACGTGACGTCGGCCTGGTCTATCGTTTTTTACCTGTTGGGTGCGATGTTCGTGTCGCTCTTTGTGTATCACAACATCATGTTGCCGCGACCGGTCAACGATGTCGCGAAGATTGACGACGGTCAGATCGGCAAAACATTTGTCGCGATCTTCGCGAAATTTCTGAAGAAGAAAGAGATTGTGACTGTCCTTGCATTTTTAATGTGCTACCGATTCGCCGAGGCACAGCTGGTAAAAATCGCGCCGGTTTTTCTGCTCGACAAAATGGACAAAGGCGGGCTGGGTTTATCCACCGAAAACGTAGGTTTGCTCTACGGAACAATTGGCGTCGCCGCGTTGACGGTCGGCGGGTTGCTGAGCGCGTATCTGATTTCGCGTCACGGAATGAGGCGCTGGCTCTGGGTTATGGCACTGGCTATTAACGTGCCGAATGGCGTTTACGTCTTTCTGGCGATGACGCAGCCGACTGACCTCCATTTAATTGGAACACTCGTCGGCCTGGAACAATTTGGTTACGGATTTGGCTTCACGGCGTACGTGCTGTTCATGATCATGACGGCCAAGGGTGAACATCAAACGGCGCATTACGCCATCTGCACCGGCTTCATGGCTCTGGGTATGATGGTGCCCGGCATGGCAAGCGGTTGGCTGCAATCACAGTTGGGCTATACCCACTTTTTCATCTGGGTTTGCGTGGCAACCGTCCCGAGTTTTCTGGTGACGGCGCTGATTAAAGTTGACCCGGCGTTTGGGACCCAACGCGACTAACGGAATTCGTGGGCCTGGTGCTGTGAACGTGCGGGACATAATATTGTGAAGCTGATCGGCATGTTGTCGTTCTCGAAACCCTCTCACGGATAAATCATGACTTACGCCATTGCTCCCGCCCCTGTCACTTCGCTTCCGATCACAGGGTCTGACCAGCGTTTTCCGGTTCGTCGCGTTTATTGCGTAGGCCGCAACTACGTCGAGCACGCGAAAGAGATGGGATTCACCGGGCGCGAAGTACCGTTCTTTTTTCTCAAACCATCTGACGCGGTGGTCGTTTGCGCCAAGGGCGCAAGTGCGGATATCGCTTACCCAAGCCTTACCAAAAACTATCACCATGAGGTCGAGTTGGTCGTCGCGATTGGTACGGGTGGCAAAAACATCGCCGCTACCGACGCGGCGAAGCATATTTTTGGCTACGCCGTTGGTCTCGACATGACGCGCCGAGACTTGCAGGGCGAGTCGAAAAATACTGGCCGCCCGTGGGAAATTGGCAAGGCGGTGGATCAGTCCGCACCCATCGGACCGGTCACCCCGATCGCACAAACGGGCGAGATCACAAGCGGAATCATCAGTCTGACCGTGAACGGAAAAACCACCCAATCCAGCGACATGGACAAGCTGATCTGGAGCGTCAACGAGATCATCGAGCACCTGTCTACCGCGTGGGAATTGCAACCAGGCGACTTGATCATGACTGGCACGCCTGAAGGCGTTGCAGCGGTCGTGGCAGGGGATGTGATGATCGCTTCGTGCGCTGGCGTGGAGCCGATTACTGTGAAGGTGAAATAGCGAGAGGAAAGTAGTAACTTTTTAGTGCTATGCCCCAATGCATGGGGGCTAGCAGCTAAAAAAGCCATTTGTCGACTTGTTGATTTTATGTGCTTCAAGACCCTATGTAATACAGTTTTAGTCGAAAAGTTATCACCGTTAATTGCATGAGATGCACTGTCCGGAGCGGTCTCGGTGGCAGCATCGCATCGATTTGGCACGAAAACGTATCTTGCGTTGCAGAACCCTGATATTGTTGAGAATAGTGCTGGCTTGCGAGTCAGTCTGCTGGTGCCTTCGACATTGCCGAGGTGCTAAGGTCACTAAACTTTTATGACGAAATACCTTCGCCCGCTACCTTTCGGCGATTTGGAGCGCAAATGAAACCCCATAGCAAACACACTTTAATTGTTAGCCATACGGCTCGAATTTCCGCGTTTGCCGCGCTGGGCGCCGCGGCGTCGTTGTTTGTGGCCGCGGAAGCTGGCGCACAGCCACAGCCGACAATCAACAGTCAGGAAACAACCGTGGAAATGAGTAGCGCTCCTGCTGGTAATCAACCTTCAAGAAATTTTGTCACCGCCAATGCCGCTGGCATGGTGGTAGTGGTTGATCGCGATACCGGCAAGATGCGTGGACTGACGGCGGAGGAGGCGGGCCGGCTTGCCGCTGGCATCCAGTCACTTCTCAGTCAGTCTACGGACGGACTGGTACAGGTGCGTCATGCCGATGGTTCGGTGTCGATGGATCTGCAGGGCCGCTTTCAGAACGTAGTGCTGGCAAAAAAAGAGGTCGACGGAAGCATTACTCAAGCGTGCGTCGATACCCCTGAATTGGCGGCGGCTTTCTTTGATATTGATCCGGCCCTGGTCGGATCGCTGCTGAGGGGGGTGACAAGGTCATCCTCGCGCCTGCTGGAAACACGCTAGACATTGAACGGACTATCCTCCATGAACAACGAAGCATCTACAAAAGTGAAGTCACCTCTGCGTTGGTTTGCCGTGCCTGCGCTCATGCTGAGCCTGGGCAGCGCATCTTCTGCATTTGGTGCCGCGACTGTGTCAATCCTCAACAATGATGCCGCTGGCGTGGGGTTCAACGATCCGACTGCCGTCGCACCGGTTGGCGGCAATGCCGGCACCACGCTCGGACAGCAGCGGTTGATCGCATTCCAGGCTGCGGCGGCAACGTGGGGAGCGACGCTCGACAGCACTGTGACTGTCACGGTCCGGGCGCAGTGGACGGCGCTGACCTGTACCGCGACGAGTGCAGTTCTGGGTTCTGCTGGCGCGGTAACCATTCACCGAGATTTTGCCAACGCGCCATTCACCGGCACCTGGTACGGTGGAGCCATCGCCAACAAACTCGCGACCTCCGACCTTGATCCATCGAACCCAGAGATCAACGCCAACTTCAACGTCAATCTCGGATTGAATGCCAACTGTTTGCCCGGATCACCGTTTTATCTTGGTCTCGACGGCAATCACGGCACAGGCATTGATCTGGTCACGGTGCTAACCCATGAGTTCGGACATGGCCTTGGATTTCAAACCTTCACAGCGGGTACGACCGGCGCATTTAATTCTGGTTTCCCGTCGGTATATGACCGTTTCTTGATGGACGGCACTTCGGGCAAGAGTTGGCTACAAATGACTAATGCGGAGCGGGCTGCTTCTGCTATCAACGCCCGCAAACTGGTTTGGGACGGCCCTCGTGTCTTGATTGACGTTCCAAGCGTCCTTTCACTGGGCACACCGGTCCTGAGAGTGACCTCTCCGCCGGCAATCGCGAGCAACTATGAAGTGGGGGCTGCGTCATTCGGACCTCAATTGACGGCCAGCGGGATTACCGGCGCTATCGTTCTGGCGCTAGATCCCAGCGACGGGGCTGGACCTTCTCCGACGGACGGTTGTTCGCCGTTAACCAATGCCGCAGCGATTAACGGAAACATAGCGCTCATAGATCGCGGCACCTGTGGATTTACCACCAAGGTGCTCAATGCTCAGTCTGCGGGAGCTATTGCCGTCATCGTGGCTGATAACGCCGCCGGCAGCCCACCTGCGGGCTTGGGTGGATCCGACCCCGCAGTCCTCATACCCGCCGTCCGCATTACATTAGGTGACGGTAGTGCCATCAAAGCGCAGTTGGGTTCCGGCGTAAACGCTGTTCTGCAGCTCGATACTTCGATACGGGCGGGAACAGACACATTCGGTAAACCGTACCTGTTTAGTCCTAACCCGTTCCAGTCAGGATCGTCGGTGTCGCATTGGGATACCAGTGCGTTCCCCAACCAACTGATGGAACCGTCCATTAACGGTGATCTGACCCATCAGGTCACCCCCCCCAATGATCTGACGTACTCATTGATGCGCGATATCGGCTGGACGGCTTCGTCCTTGCCCAACACGATTATCAAGACCTTGGGTGACAACCAGACCGCTCCGGTGAATTCGCCATTTGCATTGACCGCTACGGTGACGACGTCTCCTGCCGTTTCCGGGCTAGCTGTCACCTGGACAGCACCGACAGATTTGGCGGGTGCCGGTGGCGCAACGTTTGCGGGCACGGGTACCAGTTCGGCAATTACAACGACCAACGTGGCGGGTGTCGCGACATCGCCAGCGATTACAGCCAGCAGTCGGCCCGGCGTTTATCCGTTGAACGCCACTATTCCGGGTGCTGGCACAGCTAGCTTCGCGTTGACCAACACTTTGCCGAAAGGCCTCGATATTGATGCCAATAACGCATACGACGCGGCAACCGATGGCGTGCTGGTCGTTCGCTATCTGTTCGGTCTGACCGGCTCTACGCTGAGCAGCGGTGCGCTCGGAATTGGCGCTAATCCCTCGCGGACGGCTGACCCCGCGCTTGCTAACTATATTGCAAGTGTTCTGCCATACCTTGACGTGGACGGAAACGGTAAGGTCGATGCGTTGACCGATGGCCTGATGATTCTGCGCACGCTACTCGGATTGAGCGGCACTGCGGTGACACAAAGCGCGCTTGGTGTTGGTGCGAAGCGGACGGTGCCTGCCGATATCTCGGCATATATCCAGTCGATAAAGCCGTAACCACGCGGAGCAGTTGCTCACTGAAGGTAGCTTTTTCGGTCTAGCCCCGCAGAACCGGGGCTGGAATCACGAAATGGCAAATATCGACTTGGTCGATAATGGCGATCTAGCCCCCGAGCG
>JBDSYI010000238.1:0-5462 GCA_039925745.1 Casimicrobium sp.
ACTCATCATGTTTGACATCAATCTTCTGCGCACCGACATCGCTGCCACGGCCGAGCGGATGAAGGCGCGCAACTACGTGATCGACACCGCAGCGTTTGAAGCGCTGGAGGCCGAGCGCAAAGCGCTGCAAATTCAGACGCAAGAGCTGCAACAACAGCGGAACACCCTGAGCAAAGCCGTCGGTCAGGCCAAGGCCGCGAAGGACGAAGCGAAGGCGCAGCAGCTGCTCGCCGACGTTGCCGCAGTTCCTGAGAAGGTGAAGGCGAACGAGCTGGCGCTGGCGGGCGTTCAGGAGCGTGTGAACGCGATCCTGATGACCATGCCGAACCTGCCGCAGGCGGATATTCCGATGGGCACAAACGAAGAAGGAAATGTCGAACGGCGACGTTGGGGCACTACACGTCAATTCGATTTCGAAGTAAAAGATCATGTCGCATTGGGCGAGGCGCTCGCCAGCGCCGCTGGCCCGCAGCTTGATTTTGAAGCGGGCGTCAAGCTCTCGGGCACCCGCTTCACCGTCATGCGCGGCCCGCTTGCGCGGATGCACCGTGCGCTTGCACAATTCATGCTCGATACGCATGTGAACGAGCACGGATTCACGGAGTGCTACGTGCCCTACATCGTCAACGCAGAATCGATGACCGGCACCGGACAGCTCCCGAAATTTGAAGAAGATTTGTTCAAGGTGCCGATGCCCACGGACGAGGGCGGCGAAGTCAAAAATCGCTACCTGATTCCGACCTCGGAAGTGTCGCTCACCAATTTCGTACGTAACACGATGGTCGACGCCGCGCAGCTCCCGATGCGCCTCACCGCGCACACGCCATGCTTCCGCTCGGAAGCTGGCAGCTACGGGCGCGACACGCGCGGCATGATTCGCCAGCATCAGTTTGACAAGGTCGAGATGGTCTACATCACCAAGCCCGACGAGTCGATGCCGATGCTCGAAGAGATGACCGGCAACGCCGAGAAGATTCTGCAAAAACTCGGTCTGCCGTATCGCGTGATGCTGCTCTGCACCGGCGACATGGGCTTCGGCGCGACGAAGACTTACGATCTTGAAGTGTGGCTTCCCGCGCAGAACACGTATCGTGAAATTTCAAGCTGCTCGAACTGCGAAGCCTTCCAGGCGCGCCGCATGAGCGCGCGCTACAAAAACGCTGCCGGCAAGAATGAACCGGTGCACACGTTGAACGGATCGGGCCTCGCAGTAGGCCGCACGCTCGTCGCGATTCTTGAGAATTATCAGAACGCCGATGGATCGATTACGGTGCCGGAGGTTTTGCGCGGATACATGGGCGGCGTCGAGGTGATTCGATAACAGCGCCTACCGTAGCCCGGATGCGAGCGTTCGGGTAACCGAGCGACTTCATTGCGCGCGAAGCTGTTTTGACTTCGTCGAGTAGAGGAACCCGGATGCGAGCATCCGGGCTACGTCTACTGCAGCACCAGTTCCACGCGCCGATTTTTCGCTTTGCCTGCGTCGCTGGCGTTTGACGCCACGGGCGCAAGGCTGCCGACGCCGTTCGCCGTGAGGCGATCCCGTGCGATGCCGTAGTCCCGGCTGAGTGTTGTCGCGACGGCATCTGCGCGGCGCCTGCTCAGATCGAGATTTGCAGGCAAGTTGCCGACGTTGTCGGTATGGCCCACCACATGCAATTTGAGTGAGCCTTGTTGCTTTAGCAACGCTCCGATCTGATCGAGCGAGGCTTTGCTTTCGGGTTTGATGTCTGATTTATTGGTGTCAAACAAAATGCCGTAAACCGCGACTTTGCCGTTCGCCGTCAGGCTCTGATTCATCTCGGATGCGCTGAGGGTTTCCATGCGCTGCTCACGCGCTTTCGGTTCGATTTTTACGACGAACACGCTGCTGCGTTTTTTGAATTCGGCTTCCTCGCAATACACTGAGACATCGCCGGGGCGCCAGGCGCTGACGGCGATCACGGCGCCGGTTGATTTGTTGTCGAGCACTGCGTAGCGAAACTCGCTGGCGAAGGCACCGCCTGCACACGCGGCTGGCGTGTGGTCATCGGCCTTTGCCCAATAGCTGTCGGGCACAACCAGCCCCATGAAGTAGTTTTTTCGGATATCACGCGAATCACCGCACGCTTCGCCCGCGCATTCAAACACGGTCTCAAAGCCCGCCGGTTTGCTGGCTTGCTGATAGCTGCGCACCACTTCAAGTGCGCTGCGTCCCACAGGCGTCACGTATTGCAAAGCCGTGCGCTGGCCAGATCGATCCAGTGAGCGTGTCGGGGTTGCGCTGCCGTCGACGTCTCTGGTTTTAGCGATAGGTAGCTTGACTTCGTCGTAGGCAACGTCATCCCGATACACAAGCACTGACCCCGCGTAGCGCGCCAGGCCCGGTGGGTCGGTCAGGCCCTTTAAATCCTGCGTTGGAACAGCAGTGTCGGCACTGGCCGCAGTGGCGGTCGCCAGCAGTAGTACGGCCAATACGTAACGAAGGGGTTGTGACAAACAGCTAAAAGGCGATTTCATGTAGATGTAGGCGTTCAAAATTTTTGGGCGGGCTTCAAACATACGATGTTCCGTACCGCCGAGGCGTCGGAATCCTGTGAAAGCGAGCGCTACGGCATCACGTTGGTCATGCCACACTGCGTGATCAGGTAGTCGCGGATGAGCGGCCAGGTGTTCCGCTTAGCACCAGCGCCCAGTGCGTTGGCAATCACCGCATTCCCGGTCATGCCAGCGGCTGCGCGTGAAAGCAGCAATCCGTCCGTCGCTGGCGAGACGATGCCGTCACCGTCGATGTCCGTGTTGCATTTATTGCCAGCGTTAGTGCGGTTTTCAAGCCGCAACACGCGCGCCTGGCCAACGCCGCTTGCACCGCCGCCCGTGAACCCCGCCACCATCACGCTGCCGGTACTTTGCTGCGTCAGCGCCAGCGCTGTGGCGTAAGACGCGCCATCGGTAGCTGCGTTCAGATCGAACGACGGTTCTGCCCAGTTCGCATCGCGGCTGCCGTCCTCGTCATAGCGGCGAACCCGATACAGCGTGTTTGAAGCCTCGTCTTTCAAGAGCGCCAGCATCTTGCCGTCGGGTTGCAGAGATATGCGCCGAATCGAAAACGCGCCTCCCGCAGCAGGCTCCCGCAAGATCGAGGTTCCAGTAGATACGGTCGCGCCGAGATACCATGTGCCCGGTGTGAACCCGCCAGCGTTCGGCGTCCCCATCCGAAGCGCGCAGGGGACGTTTGTGCCCGAGCCTAAATTGAAGCAAGTTCCAGCGAACACGAACTCGCCGTTGGCTTGTACCCTCATATCGAAGACGGAGTCGCTAGCGCTACCGCCGCTTAAAAGCGGCAGCGTCAGTGGCTTACCTGCGCCGATGCTGATGTTCGGGTCAATAGAGCCGTCAGCATTGAGGCGACTCACGCAAGCTCGGGAAAGTCCGCCCGCATCCTGTTTGCACTGGCCACCCAGATAAATTTGTCCTGCCGGTGATAGCGCAATTCGCGAAGCCCGGTCGAACGGCGCGGCTGTGTAAGTGCCAGGTATGAAGCGCAGATTAATAGAATCACCGAAGGACGAGTCATCTTGGCCGTCGCTCAAAAAACGAGCCGCGCACATCAGCGTCCCGCTGGGCCCGCCGCATTGCCCAGCCACGATAATTTTTCCATCTGGCTGTATTGCAACGGCGTTGGCGTAGCTGTTGTTTGATAGATAACCGGACGGGGCCACGTTCCCAAGGCCAACCGCAAAACTGGTATCGACCGAGAAATTTGCGTTAAACCGTACAGCGCACAGCTCCGAAACCGTTTGAATAGGGGTGGACTTGCAGGGTGCCGCCAATACCAGCTTGCCATCGGGTTGCCGTGCGATAGCGCCGCCAGCGTCAGCGTTGACCCGCGTCATAGCTGTTGGACCAATGTGCAGATTCACAGTGCTGCCCCCCTTGCTCCATTCGACCAGGCAAAAGCGATTACCGGCTGGAGACGCGCCCACGGCAACGCACGTGGCACCCGCTACCACCCGATCATCAGGCAATACGATGGCGTCGTGCACACGGATTTGCTGCTCGGTGGTGGGCGGGAATTGGCCGTACGCGAGTCCGCTGTAAGGGCCGTAAGTTGCCGTATCAAGACCACCCGATTGTTGCGCCCAGCCAGTGGCTCCGAACAACAGCGCGAAGAGCGAAATAAATGAGCCGACGAGTCGGAGCGAGTGAGAATTTGATCTGCGGACAGAACTGAGCGTTGACAACACAAACTCCTTTGACGGGACTAAACAATGAATACGCGACAGCATAGAGCACGAATGCGCCAGGCTACCGTGCACACAAAAGACGGAACAGCCTGTGAAGTTGCGACATTTTCAGCGTGAAGTCAACAGTTTGATAGGTTGGACCCCGTTGTGTGACGCCGTTGTTGGCACGAAGCCATTTTGCTTAAGCTCTCGTGTACTGGGACGGACAGGCGAGACATTGAACCTGATTTTGGCCTAATCGTCGGTTGCGCTTTGAGGGTCAGAGCGCGAATGTGGCTACGATACCAACATGGATCAAATCGACACCGTAGTCATCGGCGCAGGCGTAGTCGGCCTCGCGGTCGCGCGAGCGCTTGCTTTGCGCGGGCGCGAAGTGTTGGTGCTGGAGGCGGCGGACGCTATCGGTACGGGCACCAGTTCGCGCAACAGCGAGGTGATTCATGCGGGCATTTACTACGCGGTCGGGTCGCTGAAGGCGCGGTTGTGCGTTGAGGGCAAGGCGCTGCTGTACGCGTATTGTGCGGAGCGCGGCATTGCGCATCGGCGATGCGGCAAGTTGCTGGTTGCAACGAGCGTGGATCAGTTGCCGCAACTGCAATTGATCATCAACAAGGCCGCCGCCAATGGCGTGAACGATCTCGTGCTGTTCACGCAGGCAGAGGCGCAGGCGATGGAGCCTCATCTTGCCTGCATCGCGGCGGTGCATTCGCCAAGCACCGGCATCATCGATAGTCATGCACTGATGCTGTCCTTACAGGGCGATCTCGAAAACGCGGGCGGTATGGTGGCATTCAACACGTCGGTGGAGAGCGCGAAAGTCACGCCCGACGGAATAGAACTCACGATGGCGGACGGCACGCAACTTTTGTGTAAGCGCGTGGTGAATGCCGCCGGTTTGCATGCGCAATCGCTCGCTCGTCGCATCGAAGGTCTGGCCGCACAGCATGTGCCGCCCGCGTTCTTCGCGAAGGGCAATTACTTCACGCTATCCGGTCGTTCACCGTTCACGCGGCTGATTTATCCGGTACCGCAGGCGGCAGGGTTGGGCGTGCACTTGACGATTGATATGGGCGGGCAGGCGAAGTTCGGGCCGGATGTGGAATGGGTGAATTCCCCCGATGAATTGACCGTCGATCCCGCGCGCGGCGATGCGTTTTATGCCGAGGTGCGCAAGTATTGGCCCGAGCTGCCGGACGGTGCGCTGCAAGCGGGTTATGCGGGGATTCGTCCGAAGAT
>JBDSYI010000239.1:0-21879 GCA_039925745.1 Casimicrobium sp.
TCCGCGTTGCGCTTCGGTTCAACGCGTAGCGAAGTAGCCCAAGTAGGTTGGGCACCCCGTGCCCACCATTTGCTTAATTTACGAACGCGTGGGCAGAGGCTGCCCACGCTACGAGAAGAGGTGCAGATATGGATCAATTTGACGTTGTAGTCATCGGTGGCGGCCCTGGCGGCTATATAGCGGCGATTCGCGCGGCACAGTTGGGCTTTAAAGTGGCCTGTATCGACGAATGGA
This sequence comes from Casimicrobium sp., assembly GCA_039925745.1. Classification (GTDB taxonomy): domain Bacteria; phylum Pseudomonadota; class Gammaproteobacteria; order Burkholderiales; family Casimicrobiaceae; genus Casimicrobium. Next base: position 235 of record JBDSYI010000239.1, read on the forward strand.
AGAACGCTGCGGGCAAGCCTGCGCCGGGTGGAACTTGCACTAACGTCGGCTGCATCCCATCGAAGGCGCTGCTGCAATCCTCTGAGCATTATGATCACGCGCTGCATCACTTTGCCGAACACGGCATCACGGTGAACGGTGCGTCGATGGACGTTGCCAAAATGCTGTCGCGCAAGGACACGGTCGTCAAGCAGAACAACGACGGTATCTTGTACCTGTTCAAGAAAAATAAGGTTACTTTTTTCCACGGACGCGGAGCGTTTGCGGTGGATGCTGCGGCATCTGAGTCGGGTGTATATCTCGTTAATGTTTCGGGCGCAGCGCCAACATCATTGACGGCGAAGCACGTCGTCATCGCCACCGGTTCCAATGCGCGCGCGTTGCCGGGCGCAGCGTTTGACGAGCAGTTGATTCTGTCGAACGATGGCGCATTGCGTATCGGCGATGTGCCGAAGAAATTGGGCGTGATCGGGGCGGGCGTGATTGGCCTTGAGATGGGTTCGGTCTGGCGTCGCCTCGGTGCCGACGTGACGGTGCTCGAGGGCCTGCCGGCATTTCTCGGCGCGGTCGATGAGCAGGTTGCGAAAGAAGCGTTGAAACTTTTCACCAAGCAAGGCCTGAAAATCAGCCTTGGCGTGAAAGTCGGCAACATCAAATCCGGTAAAAACAATGTGAGCGTTGAATACACCGCCGCTGACGGCAAAGCCGAAACAGCTGTGTTCGACAAACTCATCGTCTCGATTGGCCGCGTGCCAAATACCATCGGCCTAAACGTCGAAGCTGCTGGCGTGAATCTGGACGAGCGTGGTTTCGTTATTGTTGATGGCGATTGCAAAACAAGCGCGCCGAACGTGTGGGCGGTGGGTGACGTCGTACGTGGTCCGATGCTTGCGCACAAGGCTGAGGAAGAGGGCGCAGCGGTAGCTGAGCGCATTGCCGGCCAGCATCCGCACATTGATTTCAACTGCATTCCGTGGGTTATTTACACATCGCCCGAGATCGCGTGGGTTGGTCAGACCGAACAGCAATTGAAGGCTTCAGGCGTGGCCTATAAAGCGGGCAGCTTTCCGTTCATGGCGAACGGTCGTGCGCGCGCGTTGGGAAACACGGATGGTTTTGTCAAAATCCTTGCCGATGCCAAAACCGACAAAGTGCTCGGCATGCACGCCATTGGGCCAGTCGTTTCCGAATTGATCGCTGAGGGCGTCATGGCGATGGAGTTTGGCGCATCGTCGGAAGATATCGCGCGCATTTGCCATGCACATCCGACGCTGTCGGAAGCGACGAAAGAAGCGGCGCTAGCGGTCGATAAACGTACGCTGAATATGTAGGCTTGATCCCTCTCCTCTACGTGGGAGGGACATAGCTGGGCGGGCACTGCCCGCCTTTCAGAGAATGCTTCAAAACCTAGACACACTCACCGCTGAACGCGGCATTACGCTCGACGATGCGCAGCAGCGAACTGCTGCTCGTTTGGCGCTACTCAATGACGAGCTGACCGCGTTTCGAAACAAACGCGCGTCGCTGCTTGGTCGCGTATTCGCACGCCCTGACGTGCCGAAGGGCGTGTACCTTTACGGCGGTGTCGGACGTGGCAAGAGTTTTTTGATGGATGCGTTTTATGGCGCATCTAAAATTCGCCGAAAGACGCGCGTTCACTTTCACGCCTTCATGCGTAGCGTGCACGCGGATCTGCGCACACTCAAGCACGAAGCTGACCCACTGGTTGCGGTCGCCGAGCATCTGGCCGAAAAATATCGGTTGATTTGTTTTGATGAATTTCATGTGAGTGACATCGCGGATGCAATGATCCTTGGGCGCTTGTTGTCCCACTGCTTTGACCATGGCATTGTGTTTGTTATGACGTCGAACTACATGCCAGATCAGCTCTACCCAGGAGGGCTTCAGCGGCAGAATTTCATGCCGACGATTGCACTGATCAAAGATCGCATGGACGTGGTTCAAGTCGATAGTGGCATCGACTACCGTCGGCGCACGCTGGAGCAGGACAGCGTCTATCACTCGCCACTAACGCCTGATACCGATGCAAAGCTGGCCGCGACGTTCGCACGACTAGCGACAGGCAAAGTGTTCGCCGATAAAACGATCACATTACTGGGACGCGAAGTTGCGCTGCGCAAGCGTGCGGATGGTGTCATCTGGTTTGACTTTTCGGCGCTTTGCGAAACGCCTCGATCGCAGAACGACTACCTCGAAATAGCGGAATCGAATCACACATTGTTGCTGTCCAACGTGCCGGTTTTGGGCAATAAGGACAGCAACGTCATACGTCGATTTACGCTGCTTGTGGATGTGCTCTACGACCATCGCGTCAAGCTCATTATGAGTGCCGCCGCATCGCTTGCAGAGATTTCGAAGGTGGATGAAAGCGTGAAAAACAGCGACACGCGTCGTGTGCTCACCGAGTTTTCGCGTACGACCTCACGTCTTACCGAAATGCAAAGCGCCGAGTACATGAGCGAAGCACATTTGCCATCGCTCATGCGCTGAAATTTTTATCAGCTTTCGGCTGAAACGACGTTCGCACCGGGCCTATAGCGACAAAAAGTCACTTACCGACTTTTGACCTTTCGAGCCGTTAGCCCCGTGACGGTCTAGCTTGTGGCGAAAAGCTGAAGTGCCACGTTCGCCGTCGTCAACTCAAAATCGCGACGGTGATCCAGTACGAAATAAGCCCGACCACAATGGATAGCAACCCAACCATTCGAAGTTGCCCGTCGTTGAACTGGGCAACCTTCAACATCGTTTCGCGCCAAACTTTAGGTGCGAGAAACGGTAGCAGCCCTTCGATGACAAGCACCAGACAAAGCGCGGCGAAGATTTCCAATTACGATGTGCCGAAACTGGCTGAAGTCAATTTCACTTCGCTTTGCCGCCGTTTTTCAGGAACTTGAAGAAGTCTGCACTCGGGTCGAGCACCATAACGTCCGACTTGTTCTTGAACGTCGCTTTGTAGGCTTCGAGGCTTCGGTAGAAAGAATAGAACTCTGCATTTTGAGCATACGCTGCGCTGTAGATTGCAGTTGCTTTGGCGTCGCCAGAGCCCTGCATTTCCTGTGCTTTTTTGTACGCTTCGGCGAGGATCACTTGAGCTTGCTTGTCGGCATCGGCCTTAATGCGTTCGCCTTCAGCCGCGCCTGTTGAGCGCAATTCCGCAGCAACACGTTGACGCTCGGAGCGCATACGATCAAACACGCGGGTGGAAACGGAGTCGTCGAAGTCAACGCGCTTTAGGCGTACGTCGATGATCGTCACACCAATTTTCTTGGCGTCGATCTCGGCCGATTTTCGAACTTCGGTCATGAATTTTTCACGGTCACCGGAGATGACTTCCTGCAACGTGCGGCGACCGAACTCTTCTCGCAGCAATGAAGTCACGGTCTGCCCGATGCGTCGTTCGGCCTGTTTCTCATCGCCACCAACTGCACGATAAAACTCGCGAGCATCGGAGATTTGCCACTTCACGAACGAGTCCACTTGAACAGGTTGATTACCGGCCGTGTTGAAGCGCTCGGGCTCTGGCGTATCCAGCGTGAGGATTTGCTTGCTGTATTTGCTGACCGATTGAATAAACGGTATCTTGAAGTTCAGACCCGGTTGATCTTTGATGGCGACGACTTCGCCCAACTGGCGAACCATCGCGAATTCGCGCTCGTCGACCGAAAACAGCGTTTGCGAAAACACAAACAGCGCGACGAGAAAGGCGGTGAGGATGGGAGCGATTTTGTTCATTTTTGTTAGCTCCTGTTATCTGGATTCGCGCCCGCCACGCGTAGTGTCACGCGTGGAGCTTCGATTGATCGGGGATTCGACGGCAGCGGCCGGGTCAGGCAAAGGCGGACGAGTCGCTTCAGGCAGCGCAGCCGGTGCAGACGCAGCCGAACGCGTGCTGTCCATGAGTTTGTCGAGCGGCAGATACAGCAGACTTTGCCCCGCCTTTTGATCGACCAGAATTTTGCTGGTATTGCCGAGAACCGACTGCATCATGTCGATGTACAGGCGCTCACGCGTGACAGCAGGCGCCTTGTTGTACTCACCGACGACGGAGGTGAAACGCGACGCGTCACCCTGTGCGCGCGTCAGCACACTTTGCTCGTATCCGGACGCCTCTTCCAGTAAGCGCGACGAACGACCGCGCGCTTCCGGGATCACGCGGTTGGCGTAAGACTGACCTTCGTTGACCTGACGGTCACGATCTTGTTGCGCTTTCACGACGTCCTGAAACGCCTCAATGACGGCCTCCGGTGCCGCGACAGCCTGCAAATTCAATTTGCTGATCGTGATGCCGGTGCCGTAGAGGTCGAGTAGCTGTTGCATCAGTTTCTGTGTCGCACCCGCGAACTCCTCACGGCCCTGATTGAGCAGGAAGTCCATCTTGCGTTTACCGACGACTTCACGCATGGCCGTCTCTGCGGCCTGCACAACGGCTTGATCTGGATTGCGGTGGTTGAACAAAAACGCTTTGGCGTCTGACAGCGTGTACTGCACGGCAAACGCGATGTCGATAATATTCAAATCTTCCGTCAACATCTGCGCCTGTCGGGCGTCGCGATTTTTGCTTGAGCCTTTGAAGCCGATTTCGACCGAGCGCACCTGATTCAAATTGATAATAGTGCGCGATTCGATGGGCCACGGGAAATGCCAGCGCGGACCCGCGCCGGTCGTTTCAACGTATTTGCCGAAACGCTGCACGATGCCGCGCTTGCCTTCGTCCACGATGTAGAAGCCGGTTGCCAGCCACAGCAGCACGCCAATGATGGCTGCAATGATCAGACCGCCTGCCGCAAATTGTGGGCTAATGGTGGGGAAGCTTGGACCACCGCCGCCCGATGAGCCAGAGGGGCGCTTGCCGCCTTTTTTACCGCCGAAAAGTTCACCGACACGGTCGTTGACTTTTTTCATGAGCTCGTCGAGATCCGGTGGGCCGCCGGAACCGCCGCTGCGTCCACCGTTACTGCCTGAAGGGGGAGGCGGCGGTGGCGGTGGCGGAGATGCGGGCGGAGGCGGACTTGCGGGCCGCTCACCGTCACTCTTGTCGCCATCGGAGCCAGGCTTGCGCCCCCATTGCGGATCGTTCAGCGAGAGCTTGATCCGGTCCCAGAGCGCAAAGTGGGAATTGCTGGATTGGGTTTTCATTCTTATGAGGATAAATCGTGGGTTAACTTTTGGGATTTTTTGTGAATCTCAAAAGTCATGAAAGTTCGGGGGCCGCTGCGGCCTGATCCCGACTGGCCTCAAAGTCGGCCATGTAATCGGTAGTTTGGCGCGGAAAGCGCGCTTGCAAGACCGCGCGCAATTCAGGAATACCCGCACCTGTTTTTGAGGAAACAAATACGCGACGTGCCTGTCCGATATCGTCGGTCTCGACGCGTCCGGCATCGCTGCCCAAGCCCAACAAATCACACTTGTTGACAATGATGAGCTGGGGGATTTCGGCTGCGCCAATTTCTTCAAGCACGGCGTTCACGGCCTCGATTTGCTGGTCGCGCTGATCGCTCGCGCCGTCGACGACGTGCAGGAGCAAATCGGCTTCGACGGCCTCAAGCAAAGTGGCCTTGAACGCATCGACGAGTTCATGCGGCAAATCGCGCACGAAACCCACTGTGTCCGAGACGACCAGTGGCTGCGCGTCGGCCACGTAGAGCTTGCGCACGGTGGTGTCGAGTGTCGCGAATAATTGATCGGCCGCGTAGGTACCCGCGGCGGTCAGGCGGTTAAAGAGGGTGCTTTTGCCAGCGTTGGTGTAGCCAACGATAGCAATCGAAATCGTTCGCGAGCGTTCGCGACGGCGTCGCTGCGTTTGCCGCTGCTTATCGACTTTCTCCAGGCGCTCCTTGAGCGCGCGAATTTTGACCGTGATGAGGCTGCGGTCGATTTCAAGTTGCTTTTCGCCCGGCCCGCGCATGCCGATACCGCCGCGCTGACGCTCCAGATGCGACCAGCCCCGCACGAGGCGGGTGGAGAGATGTTCGAGCTGCGCCAACTCAACGGCCAATTTGCCTTCAGCGCTACGGGCGCGCATGGCGAAGATATCCAGAATCAGCGAGCGTCGGTCGATGACGCGGCACGACAGCGCTTTCTCGAGATTACGTTCCTGTGCGCCCGATAACGTGTGATTGAAGATGACGAGCTCGGCAGACTGCGCAACACAGGCCGCTCCGATTTCTTCGACTTTGCCTTTGCCGGCATAAAGTGCGGGGTCTGGGCGATCACGGCGTCCGGTAATGACGTCCGCCGTGTCTGCGCCGGCACTTGCTGCCAGTGATTTCAGCTCTTCGATGTCATCGGTCATTGGCGCCTTGCCAAAGGCAAGCTGCACCAAAACTGCACGGTCATTTCCGGCGTGACGATCAAACATCTCGGCCAACCAAAATGAGGCGATTTACGCCAGAAAGACGCGCCCGCGTGACTTTACTCAGTTGCTTCGTCTCCGTGCGGAATGTTCACTGCGCGCGCAGGAACGATCGTAGAAATGGCGTGTTTGTAGACCATCTGGGTCACGGTATTTTTGAGGAGGACGACGTATTGGTCGAATGATTCAACCTGTCCCTGCAACTTGATGCCGTTGACAAGGTAGATGGAGACCTGAACGTGCTCTTTGCGCAGTGTGTTCAGGAACGGGTCTTGTAGGGATTGCCCTTTGTTGCTCATTTCTTATTCTCCGAAATTCTTGTTGGATGGTACTTCACAGCGAAACACGCCATCGAAGCCCACTTGGGATTCAGATGGTGGCGGAGGCAGGAAGTTCAAGCTGACCGCGCGCCAAATCTAACTAGCGCTTGCGCCGACCTGATTTGTCATCCTCCGCGTATGGATTATGCCCCGTGCGCAGCTCGAGTCGCACTGGTGTGCCCTTCAGTTCGAAGTAATCCAGAAAAAATCGCTCCAGATAGCGCGTGTACATGTCCGACAATTTATTGAGCGAGGTGCCGTGAATCACCACCACCGGCGGGTTGCTGCCGCCTTGATGGGCATAGCGCAATTTCGGGCGAATCGTGCCCGCACGCGGCGGCTGTTGCTTGACCATCGCCTCTTGCAGCGCACGCGTCAGTTTCGGTGTTGGCAGTTTTTTGAAGGCTGCCGCATGCGCGCGATTGGCAGTGGTCATGATCTTGTCGAGGCCCTGTTTCGCCGTGGCTGACGTCGTGACGGTCTCTGCGTAATCGACGAAATAGAGCTTACGTGTGACGTCATCATTGATGATTTTGCGCGCGTCTGAATCGGCGGCGTCCCACTTGTTGATGCAGATTACGAGCGCACGGCCGGCATCCTGAATGAACGAGGCGAGTTGAACGTCATGGTCGCTGATGCCAGCGGTTGCATCCACGACGAAGATCACCACGTTGGCGTCCTCGATGGCCTGCAGCGTCTTGATGACCGAGAATTTTTCGATAGCCTCAGTCGTCTTGCCGCGCTTGCGAATGCCCGCCGTGTCGATCAGCGTGTAATCACGCTTTTTATAGGTGAAATCGAGATAAATGGAGTCGCGCGTGGTGCCCGGTTGGTCGAATGCAATGACCCGCTCTTCGCCGAGCAGTGCGTTCACCAGCGTGCTCTTGCCGACGTTTGGATGACCGACAACGGCGATTTTGGTGCGTGGTGGCGGCTCGGGCTGAAACTCGGGTTCTTCGCCTTCTTCAACATCCGCCAGATCGCGTGCAGGCTGCGTGTCAGTTTCAACAATTTCCGGCTCCGGCGCGATCGGCGCCTGCTCCTCAAGCACCATCTCGATCAACGCGCTAACGCGATCGCCTTGCGTGGCTGAAATTGCATACGGATCGCCGATACCCAGCTCATAGAACTCCGCGGTGACGCGCGCGTCGTTCATGCCTTCGGTCTTGTTCACCGCGAGATAAATTGAGCGACCGCGCCTACGCAGTAAATCAGCGATGCGCGCGTCCTGCGGCGTCACGCCCGCGCGACCGTCCACCAGGAAAATGACGACATCGGCCTCGTCGAGTGCTTGCAGGGTTTGCCGCGCCATCTCTTTGAGAATGCCTTCTTTGGCCACCGGTTCGAAACCGCCGGTATCAATGACCACAAATTTGCGGTCACCCATGTGCCCCTGACCGTATTGCCGGTCGCGCGTCAGGCCGGGAAAATCTGCAACCAACGCATTACGCGAACGAGTCAGCCGGTTAAAGAGCGTGCTCTTTCCGACATTTGGGCGTCCGACGAGTGCGATGGTGGGGAGCATTATCTGGACCTATGTGAATATCGTCGCCACCCCGGCTGGGCTTGTAGGCGCCAAACGTAAGCGCTTAAAGGGGCTCTCGCCCTCCCTTCAAGGAGAGGGCTGGGGCGGGGGTGGATTTGCGTAGCGAATGCACTGAACAAACCGCATCCCCCATCTAACCTCCCCTTGCAATGGGGAGGGACTTACATTAGCGCGCAGCCACCGAGGCAAGCTGTCCGCTCTTGGTTTGGATCAACGCGCCGTCGCCGGCGGCGACCATGCCAACGTCGGAAGCGAAGGCTTCGCCGAGCCCGCGTCCGGCAATCTTGCCAGTCGAGCGCTCGACTAAGTGGACGGCGCCTTCGGAGTCCTGCACGGCCAGATAGTCACCAAGCAGCGCGGTGCCGGTAGCACGACGGCCCGCCAGCACATCCTGCTTCCACACGGTGCCGCCGGTGGTTTTGTCGAAAGCGTAGGCCACGCCTTTTTCATCCACGATGTAGACATATTTGTTGTCGAGCAACGCCCCGGTGAGCGAGCTGGTGTCGCGAGACCAGAGAAGAGATCCGCGTACCACGTCAAAGCAGGCCACTCGACCCTGGAAAGCAGCGGCGCAGATGCGTTCGCCATCGACCGCAGGACGACCGACAACATCGACCAAACGCTCAAGCTCGGATACGCCCTTAGGTGTTGCGACGGTCGCTTCCCAGCCGATCGAGCCGTTGACAGGATCGATCGCCAGCAATTTGCCCTGAGCCGTGCCTACGAACACAGCGCCGCGCACCGTCACTGGAATGGCGCTGGAGCGAACCGTCAGCGAGGGCAATACGCGTTGAATGGTCCACGTCTGGGCACCGGTTTTAGGATCGAGCGCGGTGATCGCGCCGTTGCCGCTCAGTACAACGACTGCGACGTCGGAAATCGCTGCCGGTGCGATCACTTCGCTTGAAACTTTGGACGTCCAGATGACGCCACCCTTGATATCTAGCGCGATCACTTCGGCCTTGTTGGTGCCGACAATGATCATGTCGGCTGAAGCAGCAACGCCCCCAGAAACGACGCCCTTGCCCGCTGGAATTTGAAAGCGGCCAATCACTGCGCCAGATTTTTCATCTAAAGCGACAATCGCACCGCTCGGGTGTGCTGCAAAAACTTTTCCGTTCGCTACCGCTGGAATCAAGCTGCTGGTCTGCTTGCCGCCGAGCGCACTTTGCCACTGCGCCGAGACGCTGGCGCTGCCAGTGATCGCTGGCAATGGCAGGATTTTCTTGTCACTGCTGCTAAACCATGAAAATGAGCTGCATGCTGAGAGCGACAACGTCACCGCTACGAGGCTCGCACGCATCGACCAAAGTTTCACTGTTGGTTTCACTTCGAAGCTCCCGCCGCCGCCACAGAAACCGCATCAAGTTTGAGCTGGGTGTACTGTTTTTGCGAGCCTTTGGAATCAAGCTTAGGCAGCGCTGCTTCGTACGCGGTTTTGGCGTCGGCGGGCTTGCCCTGCAAATTGTAGATGTCGCCCTTCATGTCGAGATACAGGCCTGCAAAGGCTTCGCTGTGCTTGCCGTCTAGCGCTGCAAGGGCGGCGTCGTACTGCTTTTGGTCGAGCAGAACTGCGGCCAGACGCAGCCGTGCGATGCCTTTCAGTTCGTCTTCTTTGCTGTTGGCGACGACCCATTCAAGCTGCGTTTTTGCGGTAGCGAGATCGCCAGCATCAAATGTAGATTTCGCCGCTAGTAAGGCACCGCGAGGCGCGTAGCCAGTGCCTGCGAACTTTTCCATGAGCTGCGCGCTGGCATCTTTCACCTTGGCGACGTCGTTTTTGGCAGCCGCGTCGGAAAGCGCAAAGTAGAGCGTGCTGGCTTCGATCGCCTGCTTGCTGGCGTACCACTTCCAGCCCTGATTGGCAGCGATGACGAGCGCCACCACGGTGATGGCTCCGGTGACGTAGTTACCGTAGCGTGACCACCACGCCTTCAGGTCGCCTAATTTTTCTTGTTCGTCGAGATCGTAAGCAGCCATAGTGTGAATCTGTTTTCAGTAATCTGGAAAAAGGTGCTAGCCGCGCAAATGCGCCGCAACAGCCGAACTTGTAATTATCGCCTGTTCGCCCTGAATCGGCGTACCGTTAGCGTCACGCAGCGGTTTCACGGCGACTGTCCCTGCGGCCACCTCGTTGTCGCCGAGGATGAGCGCATGGCGCGCACCGCTGGCGTCGGCCTTTTTCATCTGGCTTTTGAAGCTACCACCACCGCCGTGCTGCGCGACCGCCAGGCCAGCATCGCGAAGCGTTTCTGAGAGCTTGCTGGCGGCCTTTTGCGCGCCGTCGCCCGCATGCACGATGTAGGCGTCGAGTCCGCTCGATTTCTGGTCGTCGGGCAGCATCATCAGCACCCGCTCAATGCCCATGCCGAAACCGATGGCCGGCGTTGGCTTGCCACCCAATTGCTCGAACAACCCGTCGTAACGACCGCCACCACACACCGTCAACGGCGCGCCGAAACGCTCGGTGACGAATTCAAATGCCGTGCGGTTGTAGTAATCCATGCCGCGCACGATGCGCGAATTGACCACAAATGCCACGCCGGCGTCGCTGAGCAATTGCTGCAATCCGTCGAAATGCGCGCGTGAGTCCCCTTCGAGTGAATCGAGTAGATTGGGCGCGGTTTTGTTGATCTCGATGACGCTGGAGACTTTGCTGTCAAGCACACGCATGGGGTTGGTGTGCAGGCGACGTTTCGCCTCGTCGTCCAGCGCTTCGAGATTGGCTTCGTAATGACTGATAAGTTTGGCGCGATAGACGGCTCGCTCGTCAACGTTGCCAAGCGTATTAATTTCAAGGCGCACGTCCGGGATGCCCAACTCACGCCAAAGGCGCGCCGTCATGATCATGATTTCGGCGTCAACATCCGGGCCATCAAAGCCAAAGCATTCGACGTCGAACTGGCTGAACTGACGGTAGCGCCCCTTCTGCGGGCGCTCGTGGCGGAACATCGGGCCCATGCAGTAAACGCGCACCGGTCCGTTGTAGACGAGATTCGATTCAATCGCCGCACGCACCAGACCGGCAGTCAATTCGGGGCGTAACGTGAGTTTTTCGCCATTGAGTTTGTCCTCGAACGAATACATCTCCTTCTCGACAATGTCGGTGACTTCGCCGATTGAGCGCACGAACAGCGGCGTGTGCTCGACAATCGGCGCACGCATGTTGCGGTAGCCGTACTGGCGGGCTACGCGCCTCGCGGTTTGCTCGAAATGTTCCCACTTCGCGGATTCGTTGGGCAGAACGTCGTTCATGCCCTTTACCGCTTGCAGCTTCGCGACTTGTGTTTTTTCCATAATCTTCTGACTGGCGAACTGTTCGCGGTTAGCGCGAATGGTTCGAATGCTTTAAGGCTCGACCCGCAGACTGGCACAGTGAATTGTGCATCAGCTTTTTTGCATAACAACGTCAGTACGGGGGCTAGCGGTGAATTTCGCCAACAGTCGACAATTGTTAAAAATATGACTTAGCCCCCAAGAGGCCGTGCTTTCAGCAAAAAGCTGTCTTTACAAACTCGTCACACGGCGTGTATCGGGATGACTTTCGGATGCCCCGACTCTTGCACGCCTGGATGATGTCGTTGATCGGTTTGACCTGACGCTCCGGGTGAGCCGTTGCCGTACGTCCGCGCGACATAAGCATCCAGCATCGCCTGAAATTCCTCTGCAATGCGATCGCCTTTGAGCGTGACGGTTTTCTTTCCGTCTTCGTAGACCGGTGCGACAGGCAACTCGCCGGTGCCCGGAAGGCTGATGCCGATGTTTGCCATCTTTGACTCGCCAGGGCCGTTTACGACGCAGCCCATGACAGCGACACTCATGCCCTCAACGCCGGCATAATGCTCACGCCACACGGGCATTTGCGCGCGCAGGTAGCTTTGCGTCTTCGCGGCCAATTCCTGAAAGAACGTGCTCGTCGTGCGACCACAACCGGGGCAGGCGGTAACTAACGGCGTGAAGGTTCGCAAGCCCATCGTTTGCAGCATTTCTTGCGCAACGATAACTTCCTTGGTGCGATCACCGCCAGGTTCGGGTGTTAGCGACACACGGATAGTGTCACCAATGCCTTGCTGCAATAGGATTCCCATCGCAGCGGTGGAGGCTACGATGCCCTTCGAACCCATGCCCGCCTCGGTCAAGCCGAGATGCAACGGATAGTCGCAACGCGTCGCCAGATCGGTGTAAACCGCGATCAAATCCTGTACACCGCTGACTTTGCATGACAAGCAAATCAGGTTGCCAGGAAGTCCGACGTCTTCCGCCAGTGCTGCCGATTCCAGCGCAGACATGACGAGCGCATCGCGCATGACCTGTTGCGCTGATTTGGGCATCGCGAGCGCCGCGTTCGCGTCCATCAAGCGACCCAGCAAATCCTGATCCAGGCTGCCCCAGTTCACGCCGATGCGAACGGGTTTGTTTTCACGACAAGCGATCTCGATCATTTGCGCAAATTGCGTGTCATGTTTGTTGCCGCGACCGACGTTGCCTGGATTGATACGGTACTTTGCCAGCGCCTTGGCGCAGTCGGGATAGTCACGCAGCAGCTTGTGGCCGTTAAAGTGAAAGTCACCCACCAACGGCACGTTGCAATGCAGCGTGTCCAGACCATCGCGAATCGCGGCGACTGCAGCAGCGGCCTCTGGCGAATTCACCGTAATGCGTACCAGCTCGGATCCGGCATTGGCCAGCGCAAACACTTGATCAATCGTGCCTTGAATGTCGGCCGTATCGGTGTTGGTCATCGACTGCACGACGATTGGAGCGTCGCCGCCCATAAGTACATGGCCGATGCGCACTTGCCGGGTGGGACGCCGAATAATCGTGGTGCTGGTGATCGCCATGGGTGAAACTATTTGAAGCTATTCAATACGAAAGCGCGCGACATCGTTGCGTGTAATCTCGCTCATGTCGTAGGGTTTGCCGTCAATGCTGAGCGATACGTTGCTGGCATTGCCAACGATGAACGATAGCGGCACCGCGCCATTGAATTCACGCGTTCCGGGAAGTGAGGCTTCGGAATAAATGACATCTCCCTTGCTGCGTACTTCCGTCCATGATTTGCCGCGAAACGTAATTGTGATGCGTTTTTCACCGGCGACCGCAGCGAGCAATGGCGCTGCCACCGTGGGTGTTGTGGTCGCGGCGGTCGTGCCGGCATCGATGCTCGGCGTTGCTGGCATCGCGACACCCCCAACAGTCGCCGCAGGCGTTGTAATCACGCTACCGGAAGAGGTGGTGGGAGTCGGCGCAGTCGCCTGCGCGGGGGCGGTGACTATGGGTGGCTTGGTTGCCGCGGATTTTGTCGTGCCCGCGCCACCGATCCCAAGCAACTCCCCCCACTGAAAATACGCAATGCCCGCAACGAGGACTGCGATCAACAACAGGGGAACGGTCCAGCGCGCGAGGACTGGGCGGCTGTTTCGCTCAATTTCCATCGCGATTTCACCAATGGCAGCCGGCGTCGGTTTCAGTTCGCCGCCCACGTTCGGTTGCGACGGCGAACGATCGAGGCCGACCACAGCTGGGTCAAGCCCAACAATGCGCGCATAGCTGCGCATAAAGCCACGCGTGAACGTGCGCTCTGGCAAAGAGTTCCAGTCACCCGATTCAATCGCCGCTATTTGGCGGGGCGCGAGTTTCAGTTTGGCAGCAATGTCGTCTTGCGACAGCCCCGCCCGTTCACGTGCTGCGCGCAGCAGTTCGCCAGGTGCGCCGTTGCTGGAACTGGACGCGTTGCCGTTGCCGGTATTGGTCATGATGCTGGGTGCGCTATCAGGTGCGCTCAATCGCAGCCTCCCTTGCGTAATTGTTCATTGAGTGGCGAGTCGGCGAAGCGCGAGCGCAATTGCTGCGTATAGCTGTCCTCACTGGGTTTGTCTTTGAGGTGCCGCTCAGCGCAGGCGCCGTAAAAATAGAGTTCCGCGCTGACCGGTTGCGCATTCAGACCCATGCGCACCTGACGGCGAACTTCGTCATAACGAGCGGTCTTCAGCGCTATGGCAGCGAGGCCTTGATATCCGCGAGAATTGAAAGGTTGGATTTGTACGAGCCGCGCAAAATACCCCTCAGCGGGGCGAATCAGGCTGGCGGCGAGTGCGCAGCTTCCCGCGTTTTCTAGCGCGATATTGGGCGTTTGGTAAAGTGGGAGCCGAAGTGAAATGTCAAATTGCTCCAGTCCTTCTTTGGCCCGGTTTTGACGGCATAGGTAGGAGCCGTAGTTGTTGCGGATTTCGCCTTCGGCCGGGGCGACACTAATTGCCAACTGGAATGACGCTTCGGCCTTGGGCAAATCACCCAGGTCGGCGTAAACCAGCCCCAAAATACTGTGGGCGACGCCGTACTTTGCATCGAGGCGGATGGCTTCGCGCAATTCTTCGAGCGCCACGGCCATTTGTCCACGCTGAAAATAGTTTGCACCCAGTTCAGTGTGAATGCGGGCGCGATAGCGAAGCGGATCCTCCGCAGTAACTTGAGTAGTCGTTTGCGGTACTTCATCGACTTTTTCAGCCGTTTTGCCAAAGCCGGCGCATCCGCCCACTGCAACCGCTGCGAGCGCACACCAGAGCGTACCGATTCTTTTCAACCTGCTCATACTGCTCCTGCCGCGCCAAAAGGCGGGTTCAAAATCATGATGGTGTCGGGCCCACGGTCCGTGCCGCGTGGATGGCGATCACCTTTTGTGTTCGGCGCGTGCGATCAGCAATTTGGCCTGCGAGTTGTCCGCAAGCCGCGTCTATGTCGTCGCCACGCGTCTTACGAATTGTCGTCACAATTCCGGCATCCGACAAGCGTCGTTGGAAGGCAAGGATGCGTTCGCGTGGCGATTTCTTGAATTCGGAGTTCGGAAACGGGTTAAACGGGATCAAATTCAGTTTGCATGGCACCTGTCGCGCGATCTTAATTAAGGCCTCGGCGTGTTCCGGCTGATCGTTGACGCCGTCGAGCATCACGTATTCAAATGTGATGAAGTCGCGCGGCGCGAATTCGAGATAGCGATTGCAAGATGCGAGCAGCTCGGCAATCGGATAGCGCTTGTTGATTGGCACCAGAACATCGCGCAGCGCATCGGTGGGCGCATGCAGGCTCACAGCGAGCGCGACGGGGCAGCGCTTCGATAACTCATCAATCTGTGGGACCAGGCCAGAGGTGGATACCGTCACGCGGCGGCGGGACAGGCCGTAGGCGTTGTCGTCGAGCATCAACTGAAGCGCGGGTACAACCGCCTCGAAATTGGCGAGCGGCTCGCCCATGCCCATCATCACGACGTTGGTCACTGGCTGCACGCCATCTACCGTACGACCGACAATGCCTATATCGGCCTTGAGCACGCGATCCGCGTAGCGCAGCTGACCAATAATTTCGGCCGTCGAAAGATTGCGGTTGAAACCCTGTTTTCCAGTCGAGCAAAACGCGCAATCGAGCGCGCAACCGGCCTGCGACGAGATGCACAGCGTGCCTCGATCATCCTCGGGGATGAACACGGCGTCAACTGCGCTGCTGCCAACATCGAACAACCATTTACGCGTGCCGTCAGTCGCGGTTTTGTCCGTAATGACCGTGAGATCGCGAATTTCGGAATGAGCGGCGAGGGTGTCGCGGGTGGATTTGGCGATGTCGGTCATCGCGGAAAAGTCAGTGACCTGCGATTGATGCAGCCACTTGAGCGTTTGTTTCGCGCGCATCTTCACGCTGGACGGTTTTTCGCCGATCTGGGCGAAAAAAGCGGCCAGCGCGGGCTGGTTTAGCTCAAGAAGATTTTGCAGGTTGGACACAAAAGTTCATGCGCGCGAGGTTGGATCAGCGGCGCTTACTTGCCGAAGACCTGGCTGGCAGGGAAGAAGTAAGCGATTTCCTGTGCGGCGGTTTCCGCAGCGTCAGAGCCGTGAACGGCGTTCGCGTCGATGGAGTCGGCGAAGTCAGCGCGGATGGTGCCCGGTGCGGCTTTCTTTGGATCAGTCGCGCCCATCAGGTCACGGTTCTTGGTAATCGCGTTCTCGCCTTGCAGCACTTGCAGAACGACGGGACCCGAGATCATGAAGCTAACCAGATCCTTGAAGAAAGGGCGTGCGCTGTGCACGGCGTAGAAGCCTTCTGCCTCAGCCTGCGACAGGTGCGCCATACGCGACGCGATGACTTTAAGTCCTGCGCCTTCGAAACGACCGACGATGGCGCCGATGGCGTTTTTGGCCACTGCGTCAGGTTTGATGATTGAAAATGTGCGCTCGATAGCCATGAAAAATTCTCCAGAAAATGCGTATTCGGTGTGTCATCGCGGAGCGCCCGTCATCGACGTGACTTTAATGTGCGCAAAGCAAAAAACCAGGGTTTAGAGGGTCATGCGTCACAGAGCAAACGACCCGAAAAGCCGAAAAACGCTTATGAAACAAAGCCTTGAATTATAACATTGGCGCGGGTCGTTCCGGAACTCGACGGGTGCGACGATTGCGACTGTCGCAGCCCGCAAATGCACAAGCAGCCGGTCTCTGGATTTTTCTTTCTGGTCCCGAGGCGTGGCAGGCCTTAAGCGTCGTTTCTGCGGCCTTTCTCGCTCGGCGGCAGGGTGGCAAGAAAAGCGGTTCGTTCATACGTTGATGAATTGACCCTCCATTTTTCAATTTGTATAGTGACAATAGACAGTAGCTTTCGAGAAAAAACCTATGCGAAAGGCTACGACATTGAGCTCAGGCGAGATTATTAATGAAGTCGACTTATGACAATATGGCGATTTAGCCCCGGTAAATAATAGGTTGCACGTAAAAGTTGTACGACTAAAGCGGTTTCAATTTTCAGTAATTCGTGAACTTACAAAAATAACGGGATATACTTCAGTCCGATTCGCCAACACGGGAATTTAGCCTCGTATGACCCAGCTCCCTCCAATTACTCAAAAATTTGTTTCCCATTTCGGCGAGATGGGTTCGCGCTGGGGCATCAACCGAACAGTCGGCCAAATTTATGCGCTGATTTTCGTTTCGGAGAAACCTCTGAACGCGGACGATATCGCCGACGCGCTGGAGTTTTCGCGCTCTAACGTCAGCATTGGTCTTAAAGAGTTGCAGAGCTGGCGACTGGTGAAGCTTAAGCATCTCGCCGGTGATCGTCGCGAATATTTCGAAGCGCCGCAAGACGTGTGGGAGATTTTCAAATCACTGGCTGAAGAGAAGCGCCGCCGCGAAGTGGAGCCGACGCTTTCGATGCTGCGTGCCTCGATCATTGAAACCCCCGCCAACGACGCCGATGCTCACGCGCAAAAGCGCATACAGCAAATGCACGAATTGATTGACTTGTCATCGACCTGGTTTGATGACGTGGCGCGACTGTCGCCTGAGACCATTGCGCGACTGATGCGGATGGGATCGAGTGTCAAGACAGTTCTCGATATGACCGATAAGTTAAAGATAGTCCGGCGTAAAAACAAAACATAGGTAGTACTACTATGAATGAGACCGCATTGATCCTCGCCCGTATGCAATTCGCGGCGAACATCACCTTTCACATCCTGTTTCCGACGATCACCATCGCCTTGGGCTGGATCCTGTTTTTCTTCCGTATGCGCTTCAAGGCGACGCGCGATGCGGCGTGGGAAGAGGCGTATTACTTCTGGACGAAAGTCTTCGCACTGACCTTCGCGCTCGGCGTGGTGTCGGGCATCACGATGAGTTTTCAGTTCGGTACCAACTGGCCGGGCTTCATGGAGAAGGCGGGCAATATCGCAGGGCCGTTGCTTGGCTACGAAGTGTTAACTGCGTTCTTCCTCGAAGCAACCTTCCTTGGCGTCATGCTGTTTGGGCGTGGGCGCGTCTCGGAGCGCACGCATTTGATCGCGACGTTTCTCGTGGCGTTTGGAACCACGATGAGCGCGTTTTGGATTGTGTCGCTCAACTCGTGGATGCACACCCCCGTCGGATTTGAAGTCGTCAATGGCAAGATGTTTGCGACTGATTGGCTGGCGATTCTGTTCAATCCCTCGTTCCCTTATCGCTTCACGCACATGCTGTTGGCTTCAGGGCTTACAGCGAGCTTTGTTGTGGCAGGTGTCAGCGCGTGGCAAGTGCTCAAAAAAGTTGATAGCAAAGCGACGCACAAAGCCTTGACCACGGCGCTCACCGCCGCCGCGGTGCTGATCCCCATTCAAATTTTTGTCGGCGATATGCATGGCGTTAACACGCTCAAATATCAACCCGCAAAAATCGCTGCGATTGAGGGTATATGGAACACCGAGAAGGGTGCGCCGCTCACGCTGTTTGCATGGCCCGACAAAGCCAGCAAATCGAATCTTTACGCCATTGAAGTGCCGAAACTGGCGAGCCTTATTCTCACCCATGACCTCGACGGCGAGATCAAAGGTTTGAATGAGTTTGACGGCAAGCATCCGCCGGTAGCCCCCGTGTTCTGGGCGTTCCGCGTGATGGTCGGGATGGGTTCGATGATGTTGCTCGTGAGCTGGACCGGCATGTATTTCTTGCGTAAACGCACGGTGAGTACGTTGCCGAAAATCTATCTGCGTGCGCTAGCCATCATGGCTTTCTCCGGCTGGATCGCGACAGTCGCAGGTTGGTACGTCACCGAAATCGGTCGCCAGCCCTACATTGTTTATGGCGTGATCACCGTGGCCGAAACCGCGGCTAAACATGCGCCCGCAATGATTGGTTTGACGCTCACCGCGTATCTTGTGCTGTACGTTTTTCTGCTCTGTGCGTATGTTTTCGTTGTAAAGGGATTGTCGGAAAAACCAACGCGTGGACAAGCGCCAAAACTTCCCGTGCGCTTACCGCCTCAGGTCGTTAGCGCGGCGGGGCACTGATATGGATTACATACTTCCACTCATATTCATGGCGATCATGGGTCTCGCCATGCTGCTGTACGTCATCCTCGATGGCTATGACTTAGGTGTCGGTATCCTGCTGCACTACGCACCCGAGGGCCAGAAGGACATGATGGTCGCCTCGATCGGACCGTTCTGGGACGCGAACGAAACCTGGCTGGTGCTCGGCGTCGGCATCATGCTGGTTGCCTTTCCATCCGCGCACGCCATCGTGCTATCGGCGCTTTACCTGCCAGTCGCCATCATGCTGATCGCGTTAATGGTCCGCGGCGTGTCGTTTGACTTTCGCACCAAGGCGCATGACAAACACAAAGCATTCTGGAACAGCATGTTCACTGGCGGCTCGATTGTTGCTGCGATGTCGCAAGGCTGGATGCTCGGTAGCTACGTCAGCGGCTTTCGAGACGAATGGTGGACGTGGGCGTTCAATGCCGTCATCGCGCTCACAGTGCCCGCCGCGTACGTCGTGCTCGGCGCGGCTTGGCTCATCATGAAGGCAGAGGGCGACTTGCAGGCGCGTGCGGTGGTGTGGGCACGGAATGCAATCCTGCCGTTCTTGATTGGCGTCTCGGCTGTGTCGATCGCCACGCCGCTCATCAGCGAAACGATTTTCAACAAATGGTTCACGCTGCCCGGATTCTTCGCGTTATTGCCGATTCCGCTGGTGACCGCCGCAGCGTTCGCCGCGCTTTGGCACGTCACCGGAAAAAAATCGATCATCGACGCTGGCTACGGCTGGATTGCGTTCGCGTCCACCGTGCTCGTTTTAATCCTCGCCACGCTGGGGCTCGCGTACTCGATTTATCCGTACGTCGTGATTGATCGGCTCAACGTTTGGGAAGCAGCAAGTGCGACCGGATCGTTGGAAATCTTACTCGTCGGAACGCTCATCACGCTACCCGCGATCATTGGGTATACGATTTTTGTGTACCGGATTTTTTGGGGTAAAGCGAGTGAGTTGACGTACGGGACATGAGCCATTTGTCGAATTACGGTACTTGCGTCACCCGATCATCCGGGCCTCCCAGCTCGTGATAGATGTCATCAAGATAGGTCGCTAGTTCTGCTTCATCGAGAAACTCTGGGATCGAAAAGTCACGCAGGGCGATGCGCTTTCCCGGCTCTAATCGATACGCGACCCAAGTCTCTGCTTCGCGCGTGACATCAATCTGAAATTTTCCGTAAATATCGAACCTCATCGCGGAGTATAAAAAAGTAAATGCGCATGATCGGCAATGTGCCGATAACCAATGCGTTGATACGCCTTGTTGCTCGCAGGATTGGCTGCATCTGTGTTTAGAAAAACGGTGCGTGTTTTATCGCGTTGCACCTGCAAACTTACGGCAGCGGTGATAGCTTGTGCATAGCCGCGTCCACGCAATTCGGGGGGCGTGTAGACAGGCCCGACGCGTGCCGAGGATGCAGGCAGCGCATTCGCCCCAGCGAAAGAAACCACAATGCCGTCGCTAATCCACAAAGACAGTTGCTGATCTTTGATTCGGCGCGTGACGCGTTCCTCAAGCGGCGTTTGCACTTTGATCATACCGACTTCCTGTTCGAACGCCGCGTGCCAATCAATCAGCAGTGGTAAGTCATCCATCGTTGCCAACCGCGCTCCGCCAGCAGCGCGCCCGAAGTCGGGATCACGTTCTAGTCGGTACAACATTAGATTGACAAGGATGCGCGACGGTTTAGCGAAGGTCGCAGTAAAAGTATCGAGAACATCCCGGCGTCCGATCGCCCCCGCCAAATGCCCTTCAGCGTCACGCAAATGTGCCGCCAGCGAAGTGACAACCTCGCAGGTCATCACGGAAAGAAACAGCGTCTGCGTGTCTACAAGGACCGCACTGCCGACCAACTCGTCATGAAAATCACGTACCGCGAAGAATCGTTCCCCGCCTCGTGCACCAAGATCGAGAATTCGTTTGATCGCGCTTAACTGATGTGTGTTGTTTGCCGGATCGCGTGAAAGAAAGGATTCCGCTTCGCGCCACAACGTCGGCGCATCGGCGTACTCGATGACGTTCATGTTCCGAACACCGGAGATGCAAAATCCGCAGGCAACATCGGTAAATCGGTCGTGCCGACATCGACGCCACATTGCATCAACAGTGTCGTCACCTGACCGCGATGATGCGTTTGATGATTAAACAATTGCATCATCACGAGCGCGAGTGGCAACGTCAATTCGTCCTTCTGCCCCGACATCCGCCGAAAGGTCAACGTGTCAGCGAGCCTCGCTTCATCAAGCGATGCGACGATCCGATCCAGTCGATTATCTGCCCGCTCACGCTGATCCCGAAGTTCGTCGAAATCGTTGTACAGCTCCTGAGCTAGCGATGTGATTTCTGTCGGCGTACCGTCGATGCGATCAAGCCACAATTGATCGCCGACCAGCAAGTGATTGAGCGTCGCATGAATGCTCTTGAAGTACGCGCCCATGTTGCGCTTTCGCGTGCCATCTGGCAGCGTCGCCGCGGCTGCGTAAATGGACTGGTTTTGCCAGCGGTTGTAACGCGCAAAGCGTTTGCAGTAGTCAACGGTGATCATCACGAAAGTATAGGCTGCGCTAGGCTCGCTC
>JBDSYI010000240.1:0-9746 GCA_039925745.1 Casimicrobium sp.
TGGGTGTTGGTAATGGTGGCAGAGCCGCCGTTTTGAATCCGCAGCGCACCCACCGATTCGCCTACGTTTGCAATGAACTGACTGTCGGCGATGGTCACCGAACCCACGAACGCGGTGCCGTTGCCAAAACTGGCCGCGCCACAGCAGCTGTTGCTAGCGTTCGCGCCATGGACTGCACGATTGCCAATAAATTTGACGTTGCTCAGCGTCGCGTTAGGCCGCGCGTCTGTCGCGCCCACAACGTTCATGGCGAGCGCGCCACCGCCGACGGTGCTGGTGGCGCTACCCACGGCCTCGCAGCCCTCAAAACGAACGTCGGTGAGCGTAAGCGATTCGCGTGAAAAGACACACCCGCCGCCGCCACCAAGCTGGCGGCCCTCCTTGAATGAAACTCCGGTAATAGTGGCCGGCGCGTCGGTCGTCACATCGCCGTTACTGACAATCAGTGCGCGTTGGCCGATAGCCGTGGCACCCAAGCCACCACCGTTGATGGTCAACAGGGCGCTGCCAGGCCCGGTGATGACGACGTTGCCCGTCGAGTAGAGCAGCCAGGCTGCTGGCGGGACGAGCGGAAGCGGCGACGGCTCCATCGCCACCTGTGCGATGGTAATAGTGCTGTTTGCGGGAACCGAGAAGGTGATGGTGTCGCTACCGCTTCCCGCACTACAGCCACCGGTAGCTGCGTCGCGGTTGGCTGAAGAGATTGCCATGCGCAATGTGCAATAACCGGGCGATACGGAAACGGTATAGGCCGCATCCGAGAATGTGCCCCCTGCCGCATTGATGAATACGTCATCGGCGATGCTGTTAACAACGATGGATGCCGCCTGAGCCGCCACTGCGACAAACATCGACGCGACTATCGAAACGACAGTCAACCGTGGCGGCAGTGCTCGCCGTGAAAACAATGGGACGCGCTTAATTTTCATACCTCACCCTCAATAGTTTTGATTATGATCTGCTGATTCTCAAACGCGGCGCGAGCCTCTATCGCGTGCCCGAAAAATGGTGCCGTTGTCACGCGTTGATCGAAGTTATCGCCCTCTATGAATAGCGTACACCCATACCTAGACTTTGTGCAAAACCATTTGTATGCGGTCCCGACACCGGAAAGAGGTTACCGTCTGTTTTACGCATAAACTCGATTTATGCATAAAAAGCAGCTTGAGGCTTCGTGCCGGTTTCGCTGCTTTTTTCCGCACTTTCATTTTGCAGCGAGATCAACTTGGACTCAACCAACGGTTTTCAACCCAGCCTCAATCGTGCCGCACTGCGCCTGAATGCCAAAAAGCTGTTGCTGACCAAATGGACAGCAGCGAAGCCGCAGAACAAGGAAAAGCACTTCATCGTCACCCGACTGATCGAGCCTGACGTTCCTGATGCGCAGATTGAAATGATCGAACTTGAAGCGACGTATTCGAAGCGAAGCTTCACGTTGCCGTGGCGCGATCTGAAAGACGAAACGCAGTGGTTGCAGGGCTGGAAATAGCCGCTACTTACTGTGCCCCTTCAGGTGTGAGCGTTTCACCCCGCCCGCATCAACTTCCACACGCGCATCGCTGTCAGCGGCATTTGCAGCAACGGTGTCTTATTCGCCATGCCATTGCGGGCAAACGCGTCGGCCACTGCATTCACTGCCGCCGGCGTCGCGCCAATGGTGCCGAGCTCGCCCACGCCTTTCACGCCTAAACACTAAATGCTAAATGGGGTCAGACACGATTAAATCTGCTATTATTTGGCCTTCGTACGCCAATAACTGAGCCCGCCCGATGGCCCGCCTTCCCCGCATCGTCGTTCCCGGTAAGCCGCAGCACATCATTCAGCGCGGCAACAATCGGCAGCCTGTTTTTGCCTTTGATGCGGACTACCAATTTTTTCGCGACGCGCTGGTTGAGGCGGCTGACACGCACGGCCTGACGATACATGCCTATGTGTGGATGACCAATCACATTCACCTGTTGGCCACGCCCGCACATGAGACGAGCATCAGCAAGGTATTTCAGTCGGTGGGGCGGCGCTATGTGCAGTATTTCAACTTCACGTACAAGCGCAGCGGTACGTTGTGGGAGGGGCGCTACCGGGCGGCGGTGGTGGATACGGAGACCTACCTGCTGACGCTTATGCGCTACATCGAGTTAAACCCCGTTCGCGCCGGGATGGTCACGCATCCGCGAGATTATCCGTGGTCGAGCTATGCCGCGAATGCGGGCAATGAGACGGGGCTGAACTCGGATTTCGTGAAGCCGCACGAGTTGTATCGCCGACTGGCGCGAAACGCGGAAGACCGGAGCGCGGCGTATCGGGCGCTGTTCAAAACCGCGATCAACAAAGCCGATCTGTCGGCCATTCGCGACTGCACGCACAAGGGCTGGGTGCTGGGTTCAGAGAAATTCAAGGCGCAGATTGAGGCGCTGACGCAGCGACAGGTGAGTTCGAAAGGCGTGGGGCGCCCTAAGATTTTGCTCGATGGGGCTTGAACATTCTGTTGGAAAACGGTAGCACAAGAGTAAGTGGTTGGCACCAATTTATTCGAACTCAAGCGAGCGGCTCCACAAACGCAAGGCCCCACTCCGACGCTCTCAGGACTATCAGCTTTTCTATGTAACAACCACTGAATGGGGGTTAGAGCTTGTTCTATGCCTAAACCGACTTATAGATAAAAGCAGCGCCAGCCCAGATTTAGCGGCGCTTTCCCGAAAGAGTCGCTGCCTTCGGCCCCCGTTTTCTGGACGGCAACCGACCGCCCCCTATGCCATCCAGTTTTCCACTTTAAGACCTTTCACGCGGCCGAAATCTTTGACGTTGTTGGTGACGATGACGGCGTTGATGCTTCGGACGTGTGCTGCGATCATCAGGTCGTTGGCACCGATGAGTTGGCCCTTCTTTTTTAAGTCTGCGCGAATCTCGGCGTAGTGGAGAGCGGCGTCGGCGTTGAGCTCCAGTAACGTAAGGTGGCGCAGCAGGGCGTCGAGCGCGGCCTGATTGGCTTTTTTCTTGCTTGAGAGCTGGATGCCGTAGAGCAACTCCGCCAGCGTCACCACGGAGATGACTTGCTGTTGCAACGGCACGGTCATGATGCGCGCCAGCAACGCGGGCGAGCTACGCCGCAAAATGAAGGCACAGGTGTCGGTGTCGAGCATGTAGGTGGCGTTCATGGCGCTATAGGCTCGCGCGCTCTTGCACGGGCAAGTCCTCGATGTCTGCCATGAAATCGTCGCTAGCTCGGGGGCCGGAGGCGAGAAATGCGCTCCAGTCGGTCGGCCTGGGTGATAACACGATGTCCTCGCCGATCTTCCGGATAAAGACTTCCTTCATCGTCTCCGGGAAGCGAAATTCAAGCGGTATAGTGACCACCTGCGCACGATTGTTTTTGCCTATTCTTGCGGTTTGACGCTGCATGTATTTGCCTCTTTTGCCATGTATCATAGTATATGGCAAAATTCAGCTTTTTCAAGAGTCTCTAATCTGTAATGGCTGCGTCCATTCCGCACTTTCTTTCCGCAGCGAGTACAACGTGAATTCAACGAAGAGCTTTCAACCCAAACCCAATCGTGCGGCGCTTCGGCTGAATGCCAAAAAACTGCTGCTCACCAAATGGACAGCAACCAAGCCGCAGAACAAGGAAAAGCACTTTATCGTCACCCGATTGATTGAGCCCGAAGTGCCTGATGCGCAGATTGAGCTGATCGAACTGGAGGCGACGTATTCGAAGCGCTGCTTCACTTTGCCTTGGCGCGACCTGAAAGACGAAACGCAGTGGTTGCAGGGCTGGAAGTAGCAGCGCTCCCGTATCACCCGGCCCGCATCAGCTCCCACACGCGCATCGCCGTCAGCGGCATTTGCAACAACGGTGTCTTATCCGTCATGCCGTTGCGAGCAAATGCGTCGGCAACCGCATTAACTGCTGCTGGCGTCGCGCCAATGGTGCCGAGCTCGCCCACCCCTTTCACGCCCAGAGGATTGTTCAGGCACGGCGTGGATTGGTCCAGCTCATGCGTCATTGGCCCCATGATGTCGGTGTGCGGCACGGCGTAATCCATCATGCTGCCAGTCACCAGCTGGCCACTCTCGCGGTCGTATTGCAGGTGCTCGCACAGCGCCTGACCGAGGCCCTGAACGACGCCGCCATCAAGCTGGCCGCGTACGATCATTGGGTTGATCACGCGGCCAACGTCATTGACTGATGAGTACGCAACGACCTCCACGTGGCCGGTTTCAGGGTCAATTTCCACCTCGCAAATGTGGCAACCGTTCGGCCACGAGGGTCCAGCAACGGTGCTCGTGGATTCCACAAAAATTTTTCGCTCCGTTTGCTTCGCAGCCAACGCAAAGAGATCAATCGAAATGTCGGTGCCAGAGACGGTAAATCTTGCGTCTGCGTAGGCTAAGTCGCCTGCGGCAACTTCCAGTTCATCAGCGGCCAAAAGCTTTGCCGCATCGATCGTGCGCTCTGATCCGATGCGCACGGCCGAGCCGCCCGTGAAGATGGAGCGAGAGCCTGCGCTTCCAAAACCATCGCCACGATCCGTGTCACCGAGCACAATGCGCACCTTGTCCATCGACACGCCAAAACTGTCCACGACCAGCTGCGCCAGCGTCGTCGCAATGCCTTGCCCCATGGCCTGTACGGCGGAGAACACTTCGATGATGCCTTCTGGCTTCACGGTGACGGTGACGCGCTCTTCAAACACGTTGCCGCCGGTCCACTCCAGAAAAGTGGCGATACCCTGTCCGCGCAACTTGCCCCGTTGCTTCGACTTAGCTTCTCGCGCACCGAAGCCAGCCCAATCCGCGAGCGCGAGCCCCTGATTCATCACCTGTTCAAACTTGCCACTGTCGTACACCTGAGCCATTGGGTTGGTATAGGGCATCTGGCTCGGCTGGATAAAATTGCGTCGACGCAATTCGATACCGTCAATGCCGATCTGGCGCGCGGCCTCGTCCATCAGTCGTTCCATGTTGAAGATGGCTTCTGGTCGCCCCGCACCGCGATACGCGCCAATCGGCGCCGTATTGGTGAGCACGCCCTTGAAGTGAAAATCGATGGTCTGGATGTCATAAACACTGGTCTGCACCCAAGGCCCAATCATCAATGCAATTGCGACCGCTACCCCGGTTGCATACGCGCCGATATTGGCCTGACCTAACACGCGCAGAGCCAGAATTTTGCCGTGCTCATCAAGCGCGAGTTCCGCAACAGAATCAACGTCGCGACCGTGGCCTGCCGACAAGAACTCTTCACCACGCTCGCCGATCCACTTCACCGGTTGTTTCAATGATCGGCAACAAAACGCGACTGCGACATCTTCGGGATAAGCACCGGTTTTCATACCGAAGCCGCCGCCTACGTCGCCCACCAACACCCGCACCTGTTCTTTTGGAATATTGAGTGCGCCACAGACGGTATCGCGCAAGCCCGACGGCATCTGGCTGCTCATGCGTATCGTCAACCGCCCGCTGGCTTCATCAAACGTATGCAGCACGCTGCGCGGTTCAAGCGAGAACGCAGACACGCGCTGGTTCATCAGATGCAATTTGACGACGTGCTTTGCCGCGCCAAACGCTTGAGCGGTGGCCTTCGCGTCACCATGGCGCATTTCCGCCGCAATGTTGTCGCCCAACTCCTCGCACATCAGCGGTGCGTCAGTCGCGGTGGCGTCGTCCAGATGCACCGCCACAGGCAGCGCGTCATAACTCACGTCAATCGCCTCAGCCGCTAGCCGTGCCTGCTCGAGCGTTTGCGCGACCACGGCAGCGACCGGCTCGCCGACAAAACGAACCCGACCCACGGCAAGCGCATGACGCGGCGCTGACCGCGCTGGTGTGCCGTCCGCGCGCACAAAACCCGCAACACCGGGCACCGGCATCACGTTCGCTGCAACCAGGTCAGCCCCGGTTACGATCAGCAGCACCCCCGGCATCGTCCGCGCAGCCTGAACGTCGATTGAGGCGATGTCGGCGTGCGCATAGTGAGAGCGCAAAAAGAAAAGATGGGTGAGCCCGTCAGCGGTCACATCATCAGTAAATTGGCCCGCGCCTTTGAGCAACAAATCATCTTCAACACGGCGAACGTCATTGCCGCTGCCAAAGGCGCCAACGCGGCCTGCCCCGGTGTCGACATGATTCGTGGAAGGGGCTTGAGTAACTGCGTTCAAGGTAGTGGGCCTCGTGGTGAAAAAAGGGGCGGCAAACAGGTGTCTTGCGTGCGTGAAAACGCTCGCTAGCGCGCTAAAACCACCACATTATCCTTTCGCGCGTATTGCTCACCGTTCCGTGACGCTTCATTATCAAAACAAACAAGCGAACGACAGTTGCGCCTGATGACGGATCAGAGTGTTTGGTCATCGACCCGGAACGAACCTGCGAATCAGTGGAAAATACCGTTTTGCAGCAGTAAATTCAGGTATGACTTCAGCGACTGTCCCCGCGCCCGCGCACGATCAAACAACTTCCGCCATCGTCAGCATCCGTGACATCAGTAAAACCTATGCCAGCGGATTTCAGGCGCTAAAAAGCATCAACCTAGATATCAGGCGTGGAGAAATCTTCGCGCTGCTTGGCCCCAACGGGGCAGGCAAGACGACGCTTATCAGCATCATCTGCGGCATTGTGAACGCGAGCAGCGGTACGGTCACCGCCGACGGTCATGACACCGTGCGCGATTACCGTGCAGCGCGGGCAAGCATTGGCTTGGTGCCGCAAGAACTGCACACGGATTCGTTTGAATCCGTCTGGTCCACGATCAGTTTCAGTCGCGGTTTGTTCGGTAAAGCGCCGAATCCTGCGCATCTGGAAAAAGTCCTTCGCGACCTGTCGCTGTGGGACAAACGCGATGCCAAAATCCTGACGCTGTCGGGTGGTATGAAGCGCCGCGTGTTGATTGCCAAAGCTTTGGCGCACGAACCGAAGATACTCTTTCTTGACGAGCCGAGTGCAGGCGTCGATGTTGAGCTTCGGCATGACATGTGGCGGATGGTGCGTGAACTGCGCGCGAGCGGTACCACCATCATTTTGACGACGCACTACATCGAAGAAGCCGAAGATATGGCCGACCGAATTGGTGTGATCAGCAAGGGCGAGCTGATCGTCGTTGAAGATAAACAGGTACTGATGCAAAAGCTCGGCAAAAAGCAGCTCACCATAACGCTTCGCCAGCCGATGACGCATATTCCGGAGACACTCGCGGAATGGTCGCTCGAACTCACAGACGAAGGTCACACGCTGGTTTACAGCTTTGACACGCAAAAAGATGAAACGGGTATCGCCGCTTTGTTGCGAGCGCTGGGCGAACACGGCATTGACTTCAAGGATTTGCGCTCCAGCGAAAGCTCGCTCGAGGATATTTTTGTAAGTCTCGTGCATCAACCGAAAGAGGCGCAGGTATGAATCTGCATGGCATTCGCGCGATCTACCGATTTGAGATGGCGCGCACCTTCCGCACTGTGACGCAAAGCATTGCAGCGCCCGTGCTTACGACATCGCTGTACTTCATCGTGTTCGGAAAAGCCATCGGTTCGCGCATGGGCGATATCGACAACATCAGCTACGGCGCCTTCATCATTCCCGGGCTAGTGATGCTGTCGCTACTGAACGAGAGCATTTCGAATGCGTCATTCGGGATCTTTATGCCCAAGTGGGCGGGCACCATCTACGAATTGCTGTCGTCGCCGGTGTCCTGGGTTGAGGTGTTGCTTGGGTACATCGGTGCAGCGACGACCAAATCGGTCATGCTCGGCCTCTTGATTATGGGCACGGCGCGTTTATTCGTGCCGTACGAAATCGCGCATCCACTCTGGCTGATTGGCATCCTGCTGCTCACCGCAGTTACCTTTAGCCTGTTCGGTTTCATCATTGGATTGTGGGCGGATAATTTTCAGAAACTGCAAGTGGTGCCAATGTTGATCGTCACGCCGTTGACCTTTCTCGGCGGCGCGTTCTACTCAATCAACATGCTGCCACCGCTCTGGCAAAAAGTGACACTGTTCAATCCGGTCGTTTACCTGATCAGTGGATTTCGTTGGGCTTTTTACGGGGTCGCAGATGTGCAGATCGCCGTGAGCGTTGGCGTAACGTTCGTGTTCCTGGTCATCTGCCTCACCTTCGTGTGGTGGGTGTTCAAAACCGGGTACAAGCTCAGAAGCTAGGCGGCGATTCGGATGGGTCGCTGCCGTAAATCCCGCGCTTACTTTGCAGGACGGTAAAGCCCGCAGAGTTTGTTGCCATCGGGATCCCGAAGATACGCCAGATAGAGCTTGCCCGTCGCGCCGTCACGAAACCCCGGCGGGTCTTCACAGGTTGTTCCGCCGTTAGCGAGGCCTGCCGCGTGGAACGCATCCACTTGTTCGGTGGATGTCATATTGAAGCCGAAGGTGCTGCCATTGCCGTGGGTCGCAGGTTCGCCGTTGATCGGCGTCGTGATTCCAAAGCTACCCGTCGGGCTGCGGTAGAAGTATCGGTTCTTGTTAGCAACGCCTGGGGCGATACCCACCGTGCCAAGCAGCGCATCGTAGAACTTCCTGGACACTTCAAGATCGTTGACACCGACCATTACATGACTAAACATAATTTGCTCCTCCGTTGAATTGCGGCAATTTTAGGCCAATCTGCGACCTATGCTCGCCTTCCATGAGCCGTCGTTCCCGGTCAGCCGCAGCACAGCATCCGGCGTGGCAACAACGGGCTAGCGGCAATTGCCATCGATGCCGACAAACCATTGCATGCACGGGCGCAGTGGAAAGCTATCGGAGGGCGCCTTCGGGTTACAGCTGTAGGTTCGTAGCCGCATTCACTGCCCCTTAAGTGCTGCCCGCATTGCGCTGATAGCTGCCGCATAGTCTTTCGTGCCGTAAATCGCGCTACCCGCGACAAAAGTGTCGGCCCCAGCAGCCGCTACTTTGGCGATGTTGTCGATTTTTATGCCTCCGTCAACTTCTAGAAGCACGTCGCGACCCGAAGCATCAAGTCGTCGTCGGACTTCCACGATCTTTGGCAGCACGCTATCAATGAACTTCTGTCCGCCGAAACCTGGGTTGACGCTCATGATGAGCACCAAATCAAGCTTGTCCAGCGTGTAGTCGAGGTACGTCAGTGGCGTCGCGGGATTGAATACGAGGCCCGGCTTGCAACCGCATTCACGAATGAGTGCGATGGTGCGATCGACGTGTTCACTCGCTTCCGGGTGAAAGCTGATGATATTGGCGCCTGCTTTGGCGAATTCGGGGATGATCGCGTCGACGGGTTTGACCATCAGATGCACGTCAATCGGCGTATTGCCAACATGCGGTTTTATCGCGGCGCAGACCATGGGGCCGATGGTGAGATTGGGGACGTAATGGTTGTCCATGACGTCGAAGTGAATCAGATCAGCGCCTGCCGCGATGACGGCGCGCACTTCATCGCCGAGCCGGGCGAAGTCCGCCGACAAAATGGAAGGCGCGATTTTGTAGTTTCGTGACGAACTAGAGATGGGCGACAATGCAGACTCCAAAAGAACGACGCCACGTGCGCTTAGGCCAAATGCCAGTGAACCGCTACAGCATCAAAGTTGATCCAACGCCATTTTACTTGGCAGATCAGAGCGATCCCGCTAACGATGTTTATACCTTCGCCTATCACATCAGCATCGTCAACGACGGCGAGGCCTCGGTGCAATTGATCTCGCGACACTGGATCATCACCGATGGTAACGACACGGTGGAAGAGGTCCGCGGCGCAGGCGTAATTGGCAAACAGCCGACGATCGCACC
>JBDSYI010000241.1:0-12564 GCA_039925745.1 Casimicrobium sp.
ATGCGGGAAGAGGTTGAACGATTGAAACACCATTCCCACTTCTTGCCGCAGTAAATCGAGCTCGGCTTCGGGCAGGCGCTGACCGTCGTTGATGAGCATGCGTCCGCAGATTTCGACGCTGCCAGACTCGGGTACTTCAAGGCCGTTGCAGCAGCGCAAAAATGTGCTCTTGCCCGATCCGCTCGGCCCAATTACGACGACCACTTGCGATGGCGCAACATCAAAATCGATGCCGCCCAATACCAAGTGATCCGCAAACGATTTGCGCAACCCGCGAATGCGCACCAGCGGCGCAGCAGTAGTCACTTCGCTCATTGCACCATTCCTCCGGCGCGCAGGCGCTTTTCGATGTGCCGCAGCGCGAGCGTCGTCGCGCCGGTCAACACAAAATACACCACCGCAATCGCCAGATAAACCTCCAGCGAGCGATACGACACGCTGATGATTTTTTGCCCTTCGTGCATCACGTCATGAATCGTTAACAACGACACCAGCGCCGAATTTTTAATGAGCGCGATGAACTCGTTGCCGAGTGGCGGAATCATGCGCACCACTGCCTGTGGCAGCACCACTGAGCGCATCGCGAGTCCGGAGGACATGCCGAGTGAGCGCGCCGCCTCCATCTGGCCGCGATCAACGGATTGAATCGCGCCGCGCACCACCTCGGACACATACGCCCCGGAGTACACGCCCAAACCAATCACGCCGCAGAAAAACGCTGGCCACAAGATGCCGAACTGCGGCAGCCCAAAAAACAAAATGAAGAGCTGCACCAAGAGTGGCGTGCCGCGAATTACCGCGAGGTACGCCGTGCAAATACCGTACACAATGCGCCGCTCGGGTTTGAGCCGCCCCAGGCCCACGACGAGGCCCATAAAGCAGCCCAACAGCAGCGATACAGACGTGATTTCGACGGTCACCCACGCGCCACGCAATAGCTGCGGCAAGCCCGCCCAAACGGGCGAGAAATCAAGTTCCACTAGTGAGTTTCCTCAGCGGATGCAGCCAAGGTAGTGCGCGGCCAAGGTCAGGCTACTTCGCGTTTGAACCGCTAAACCACTTCTTCACCAGCGCGGCGTAGGTGCCATCGGCCTTTACCTTGGCCAGCGCGCCGTTCATCGCTTTGGTCAGATCGGGCGTGTCCTTGCGCAGCGCCATTCCGTATTCCTCGGTCGTCAACTGTTGCGACAGCACGCGCAGGCCAGGACGGGTGCGCACGTATTGCGCCGCTGCCGGTTTGCCGGTCACGGCGGCATCAGCGCGACCGATCTCAACCAGGTTAAACATCTCCTGATTTTTCTCGACTTCGACGAGCTGCACTTTTGGGTGATTTGTTTGCAGATAGCTGACCGACTTGGTGCCCACCTGCACAGTCACTTTTTTGCCGTCAAGGTCGGCGAGCGTCTTGATCGCGGTGTTGCTGTCTTTGGTCATGGCGACCAAACCACCGGCAAAATACGAATCGGTGAAATCCACGACCTTCTTGCGCTCGTCCGTGATGTAAATCGCCGACACCGCCACGTCAAATCGCTTGGCAACGAGGCCCGGAATCAGTCCCTTGAAATCGATGTCCACCCACTCTACGCGCTTGCCCATTGCCTTGCCCATCGCCTCAACGAGTTCAATATCGAACCCGGTACGCTTGTCTTTCTCCACAAATTCCATCGGCGGAAACGTGGCATCAGTGCCGACTCGCAGCACGTTGTCCTGCGCATGGACGCCCGCAGATGCGAGTGCCAAGGTCAACAGGGTTGAAAACAGGAATTGACGGCGAAATTTCATGGATGAGTCTCCGAAGGGACGGGTTAAGGTGGAATATCAAGTGAAGTTTAGGCTAGCACATGCCCCGTGCT
This sequence comes from Casimicrobium sp., assembly GCA_039925745.1. GTDB lineage: Bacteria > Pseudomonadota > Gammaproteobacteria > Burkholderiales > Casimicrobiaceae > Casimicrobium. The sequence goes on from JBDSYI010000241.1 coordinate 1,854, forward strand.
CGGGGCTTTGAGACTTCCCATTTTCGGTCCGTCAGGGCAGAGCTTTAAAACCTTGATTCGTTCGGGCTTGAACGCGGGTTAGGCGTGTGTCAATTTTTGAGGCGGTCGCATCAAGCGCACGGCGCGACTGGGTGATTCCACTAGTTGCAACGCCGTCGCGGCGAACGAGTCTGGCCTGACCGCATGACCGTGAAGGGGACTAGGCGCACCAGGCTGGCTTCGGTACGCATATATGCGGCCGTAGAAGACCTATTTCTGGCGAAAACGCTCCTTGGAACGGCTTTTTATAAATAGAGGGATCTATTTGCGCGAACGTTCGCCAACGCACAGACACGGCGCCGGATAACACCTAAAAAGACGTCTGTGTGCAACTAACACTCGTTGGTTGCCGAGCAATAAAAATCAACCTCCCGAAAGTCTTCAATGAAATCGAAACAACCAATGCGCCTTGTCGCGCTAGCCGTTCTTGCCATCGTGACCGTTCCCACGGCCCTGGCTCAACAAAGCAGCAGTTACTACTACGTTGGCGGCGGCATTGGTCAAGCCCGCGCTGAAATCAATGATGAGCGAATTACCCGCCCGCTATTTGGCACCGGCTTAACCGCTACCAACATCAACCGCGATAACCACGACACCGCTTACAAGCTGTTTGGTGGCTATCAGTTCAATCAAAATTTCGCGCTCGAAGGCGGCTACTTCAACCTCGGCAAGTTTGGCTTCTCATCCAAGACGGGGACGCTGGGGACATTTAACGGACAAGCCAAGATTCAGGGCTTTAACCTTGATCTGGTCGGCACGCTGCCGGTGACCGAGCGCTTTTCGGTGTTTGCGCGCGTAGGTGCTCAGGCAGCCAAAACCGGTGACACCTATGGCGGAACGACGGTAATCAGCGGTTTCAATCCGAGTCCAAGCAAACGTGAAGTCAATTACAAGGCGGGCGTGGGTCTTCAGTATGAAGTCAATCCATCGTTCCTGGTGCGCGCCGAGGCCGAGCGATATCGCATCAGCGACAACGTCGGTAAAAAAGGCAACGCAGACATGGTCTCGTTGAGCCTCGTATTTCCGTTCGGCCGTAGTTACGCCGCCGCTCCCCGCACGATGGCAGAGTCGACCTACGTCGCCCCCCCGCCAGCGCCGATGCCCGCACCGATGCCGCCACCCATGCCAGCGCCTGTCGTTGTGGCACCACCACCGCGCGTTATGCCTGCGCCTGCGCCAATGCCTGCCCCGGTTGAACGCCGTCGCGTCAGTTTTTCGGCTGAATCACTCTTTGCATTTGACAAATCAGCGATCAAGCCAGAAGGCAAAGCTGCACTTGACCGTTTTGCGAACGACCTTCGTGGGACTCAGTTCGACCGCGTCGGCGTCGAGGGCCATACAGATCGTTTGGGCAGCAACGCCTATAACCAGAGGCTTTCCGTGCAGCGCGCTGAAGCGGTCAAGGCGTACCTGATCAGTGCGGGCGGTGTGCCTGCGAACAAAATCTCGGCGTCTGGCAAAGGCGAAACGATGCCGGTGACCAAACCGGGCGACTGTCGCGGCAACAAGCGAACCAAAGCGCTGGTAGCCTGCCTGCAGCCCGATCGCAGAGTCGACGTCGAGGTCACTGCAACCAAGTAGAGAGAGTTCGCACAGTATTTGTGCGATTCCATCCGTGTTGTCGTGGCACGTTTCAAGCTGCCACGACGCGCGAATGGCTGCAGGCCGCACACGCGGAAGCCTAGCCGACCTCACTGAAGCGCTCAAACATCGAGGCGGCTTCATGGTGACCGATGTCGTCCACAAATTTGCGACCTACAATGAGTGATGCGAGATCGGCTTCGGCGACGAGTCGCTACATGCTCATCATTCGAGGGACCCAGACTGTGCAACCGTTCGACAAATCCGCACTGCGCGACAAACTGCTTTCGCTGGAGGCGGCCTCCGCCGAGGAGACGCAACGTCAATTCGACACCTTCCTGCGCGGTGCGCGCCTCGATCAAGAAGGAACTGTCGACTCCGGCGACGTATCGCTAAGTTCGCAGAACGCGAGTTTTGCCAATCAATGGGATCAGCAATTAGATGAACACGAGGCCCATCGCACCCTCTTGCAACAGATCGATTTCGGCGCGAAGACCGAGGTCGTTCCCGGCGCCCTGGTGAAAATCAACCAGCGCTACCTGGTGGTGGCCGTGCCTACGACGAGTTTTGAGTTCAACGGCGTGGAGGTGCTTGGCATTTCTCTGGCTGCACCACTGGCCAAAGCCATGGCTGGCATGAGCGAAGGCGACACCGTTAAGTTCAACGGCAAAGCGATGGTCATCGAACAGGTGAGTTAACCAATGGCGCGGCGCTCTGCAGCGCCGCCCCGTCATCCCGGCACCGCGTGCGATGGCTCAGTGTCTAACTAACATCTAAACGCTAGAAAGACCATTACGTAGGGGCTGAAGCGCTGTTTTTGCGAAAGTCGATATTCGCCAAAATGGGCGTTTATCCGGCGTCCATCGGTCGCTTCCGCCGTTAGCTGTATATCTTTGGTTGGCTCAATCTGCTCGTATCGCGCCGCCCCGGTTCCGACATCCCGACGATACCACCGGCACAAACCACTTCTCGCCTCGTCTCCGCGGTGCACGAACCGCGACTCCCTGAACCCGCGACGAGTAAAGCTCGGTTGATACTATTGACCGCTCGGATCAGCAAGGCTTTTGCATGCCACTTGCTGCCGCTCTCAACGAAAAAAAATGATGATGAAATCCTTACGCCAGGACTGGCTTTCCAATGTCCGAAACGATTTGCTCGCGGGCCTTGTCGTCGCGCTCGCACTGATCCCCGAAGCCATCGCATTCTCGATCATCGCCGGGGTTGACCCCAAGGTTGGGCTTTACGCATCGTTCAGCATCGCCACCATCATCGCCTTCGCAGGCGGCCGACCGGGCATGATCTCGGCCGCGACCGGCGCGATGGCGCTGGTCATGGTGATGCTGGTCAAGGAACACGGCCTGCAATACCTGCTCGCCGCGACGGTGCTCACCGGCGTGCTGCAAATTCTCGCTGGCTGGCTTAAGCTCGGCGCCCAGATGCGCTTTGTCTCGCGCTCCGTCATCACCGGATTTGTCAATGCGCTGGCCATCCTCATCTTCATGGCGCAACTTCCAGAGCTCACCGATGTGACCTGGCATGTCTACGCCATGACCGCTGCCGGGCTGGGCATCATCTACGGCTTTCCCTACATCACCCGAGCGGTGCCGTCGCCTCTCATCGCCATTGTGGTGCTGACCGCTGTTGCGATTTTTCTCGGTCTCGACATCCGCACCGTTGGCGACATGGGCGAGCTCCCCGACAGCCTGCCAGTCTTCCTGCTGCCGGACGTGCCGCTGACCTTTGAGACGCTCAAAATCATCTTCCCGGTCTCGGCAACGCTGGCCGTGGTTGGATTGCTCGAATCGATGATGACAGCCGCCATCGTCGATGACCTCACCGACTCCAGCAGCAACAAGAACCGCGAGTGTGTCGGTCAGGGAGTGGCCAACATCGCCACCGGATTTCTGGGCGGTATGGCCGGCTGCGCGATGATCGGACAGTCCGTCATCAACGTCAAATCGGGCGGCCGTGGCCGACTCTCCACGCTGGTCGCTGGCGTGTTCCTGCTGCTGATGGTGGTTTTCGTGGGGGACTGGGTAGCTCGTATCCCAATGGCCGCGCTGGTTGCGGTGATGATCATGGTCTCTATCGGCACCTTCAACTGGGCCTCGATCCGCAACCTGCGCGAGCACCCCAAAAGCTCGAGTATCGTCATGCTCGCCACTGTACTGGTGACCGTTGGCACCCACGATCTGGCCAACGGCGTGCTGGTGGGTGTGCTGTTGTCCGGCTTCTTCTTCGCCCATAAAGTCGGTCGCATTCTGCGCGTCTCATCGCAGACCGAAGACCAAGGCCGTGTGCGCACCTACAACGTGACAGGGCAGGTTTTTTTTGCCTCGTCTGAGCGCTTCATCAACGCATTCGACTACAAAGAAGTGATCGAAAAAGTGCGCATCGATGTCAGCCGCGCCCACTTCTGGGACATCACCGCCGTCAGCGCGCTGGACAAGGTCGTGATCAAGTTTCGGCGCGAGGCAACCGCGGTCGAAGTGATCGGCTTGAATCAAGCCAGCGCCACGATGGTGGACCGGTTCGCGGTCCACGACAAAGACGGTGGCGACGACATTATGATGGGCCACTGAGCGGAGCATCCCTATGACCCCTGAAAACAAAGTGCTCGCCTGTGTCGATCAATCCCATTTCGCCGATTACGTGGCCGACTACGCGGCCTGGGCCGCCCGCCGCATGGATGCTCCGCTCGAATTTCTGCACGTCATTGATCGTCATCCGGAGCAGGGTTCTGGCGACGACCATAGCGGCGCCATCGGTATCGACGCTCAAGAAAACCTGCTTAAAAAACTCTCCGCTGAAGATGAAGCCCACACTGAGAGCGCACGCGAGCAGGGTCGCATCTTTCTGAACCGGCTACGCGAACGGGCCATCGCCTCCAGCACCGCAACGGTGGATGTGCGACAGCGCCACGGCGAGCTGGAAGAAACACTCGCCGAGCAGGAGGCGGACGTGCGCCTTCTGGTGCTGGGTCGCCGCGGCGAATCCGCAGCACTCACCCATCGTGACCTGGGCCGCAACGTTGAACGCGTGGTCCGCGCGCTACACAAGCCGATCCTGACGGTGACCGAAGGCTTCACCGAGCCAGAGCGCGTGATGATCGCGTTTGATGGTGGCAGCGTCACCCGGCGCGGGGTGGAGATGGTTGCAGTGAGCCCACTGTTCCGTGGCCTGCCGATTTATCTGCTGATGTCCGGCAAGCCAAGCCACGACGCACCAAAGCAGCTCGAGTGGGCCAGGACCACACTGCAATCCGCTGGCTTTACGGTGACCGCGGACCTGATTCCCGGTGACGCCGAAAGCATCATCGCCAGCACGATCAAAGCGCAAGCCATTGATTTGTTGGTGATGGGTGCGTTCAGCCATTCGCCGCTTCGCAGCCTGTTGTTCGGCAGCAAGACCGCTGAGCTATTGCGCTCGTCGACCATCCCGACTTTGTTGCTGCGCTGAGTCAGGGCGCCCACGTCAAAGCGGGCCGGTTTTTTATGGCGTGATGCTAGTCCTCTGGCGTCTTTTGCGTCTCCTGCTTCGCCTCAATCTCCTGCACCAGCGCGCGTGCCTCATCGCCCTCCGGGATCGGGCGACCGCTGTCGCGCCATTCGATTGCCGACTTGAATCCGTGCGCCTGCGCATGACGGCGAAACCATAGTCCCTCGGGGTTATGGCGGGTGATGCCGTCGAACATCGTGGCCATCATCTGCGTCTGCTCCAGCCCCATCGTCAATATCACCTGATTGACCACCATCTTGTGCATCGCCAATTGTGAGCGCGGTACGCCAGCGATGCGAGTGGCCAGCGTGAGCGTCGCATTCTCCAGCTCATCAATGGGCACGCTCGTCGTGGCGAGCCCCCAATCCGCCGCGGTCTTGCCGTCGATCAGGTTTCCGGTAAACATCATCTGCTTCGCGCGCATCGGTCCCACCCGATAGGTCCACATCGCCGTGGTCGGGCAGCCCCACACGCGGGTCGGCATGTAGCCAATACGCGCCGTGTCGGCCATCACCAGCAGGTCACAACACAGCGCAATATCACTGCCGCCCGCTGCCGCGGCGCCATGCACCTTGGCGATGGTCGGCTTCGGGCTTTTCCAAAGCGTCATGAAGTCCTCCGTGTTGCGCTTCATGAACGCATAGTCCACCATTGGGTCCCACGGCGTCTTTTCCTGCTGGCACGGATGTTCAAAGTTTTGTTCGGCATAACCGGTAAGGTCATAGCCGCCGCAAAAGCCCTTGCCTGCACCTTCCACGATGATCACATGCACCTCGTCATCGGCATTCGCCCAATCCACCGCAGCGCGAATTTCTCGGGGCGTCTCATCGCTGATGGCATTCAGGCGTTCCGGTCGATTGAGCAGGAGGCGCGCGATGCGGTGATTCTTTGGATCTTTCTCGATCTGCAGCGTGGAATAAGCGGGCATGCTGGGAATATCCTCAAACGGGGCATTAAGTAGCGCTAAAAATACATCGTTACAACGCACTTTAGCGTTGCTGTGGGGTCGAAATCCTTATCCACGAATTCCATTGCTAACGGAGGAGAGTTCGCCAGCGTGAGTGCACGTAATTTCAATCAATCGATGATTGCCTGAACGACGGCGTCGTGAAAACCATGCTGCAATTCAAGGTCAAAAGGTGAGAACGCCTGTTGTGCGAACAGCGCGAAAATAACCTCTTTGCGCGGGTCAATCCGAAAGTACGTGTTGTAGCCGCCACTCCAACCGTAGGTTCCCGGCGAGCCGAGCCACGCGGTGGGATCGTCCGCTTTGCGGATGGCCACGCCGAGCCCGAATGACTGACCCGGAAGAAATGGCAGCGGGATGCTGTCGACCTGGCTAGTTGTCATCAGTGCGACGGATTCACGGCTTAGGATTCGTGAGCCGTTGAGCTCACCGCCGTTCAGCAGCATCTGGCAAAAGCGCAGGTAGTCCGCCGCTGTGCCGTAGAGGTTGCCTCCTGCCGAGAGAAAGCGTGGCGCCATCAAATCGAGTGGTGTTCGCACCAGCCCCTGACCCGGTTTCAGCGCATACGGCGACACGACGCGTGCTCGCTTCGCTTCGGGCACCGTAAAGAAAGTGTCTGTCATGCCGAGCGGCGTAAATATCTGCTCATGCAACACAACATCCAGCCGCTTGCCGGTGATGACCTCGATCACGCGGCCGAGAACAACCGTTGCCGGACCGTAGCGAAAGGCCGCGCCGGGTTGCGTTTCGAGCGGTGATGTAGCGAGATGGGTCACGTATTCAGCCAGGGTGAAATCCAGGTTCGCTGGCAACGTCTTGACGGCCTCGCGCCGTATTCTGGCGGCTGGCGAGTCGCGCGGTGGCAGGCCCACGAAGCCTGCGCGATGAGTCATCAGGTCGAGGACCGTCATTGGCCGTGCTGCCGGTACGAGAACTAAGCCACCCACTGCGTCAGCGCGTTCGACCGCGACCGTGATGTCTGCAAATGCTGGCAAAAACTTCGAGACCGGATCTGAAAGTTGCAGCTTTCCGTGCTCGATTAACTGCAGCGCGGCTACCGTCGCGATCGGCTTAGTCATCGATTGCAATTGGAACAAATCGTCAACTCTCATTGCGCGCTTGCTCTCCAGATCGGCGAAGCCATGAGCCGTCAGCGACACTACCTTTCCGTGGCGCGCAATCAGCGTGACCGCACCAGCAACTTTGCGTTCGCGCTGCATGCGCTCGATGAATTCGTTAACTTGCGCGAGACGCTCGGTGGACATGCCGACTGCCTCTGGCGTCGTGGCTGGAAAGGGCAGCGCCACAGGGACAGAAGTGCAGCTGACGCACAACGAAAGCAAACCGCAGGCCACTGAACCCAACTTCATGCTGCTGGCAACGTCCTTAAAAGACCATCTGAGTGCATCCGTCGCATCAGCCCGCCGGAGCGCGACTTGCCGCGCATGCTGACCCAGCTTAGGTCGACATTTCGATGGAAAAAGGAGGCTAAGGCTCAATTTATCGCCGCTGAAAATGGGGGTTCGATCGCAATTTAACACCTACTCCAATGGACGTCGAGGCTCACCGCGTGGCTCCTCCGCACTTCATTGGAAGGGGGCAGCCTAGGGATGAAAATGCGGCGACACCGGTGTTTAACCGCAAGCCAGGCGCGCAGACCGCCGCGTTTTCAGCTGGTTTCAGTCGAATTCAGATGAATTTCAGGAGTCTTTCACGACTTTGTTGGGCCATGAAGCCAGACTCACTTCACCACCAAGCGTGGGAAATGCCCTTCAACCGATCTGCTAGGAGACCTCATGTCCAGACTGTCTTTAAATCACGTTGCCGCCTCAGGCCTGATCGCACATCCAAGTCTTTCATCCCGACCCAACATCGGCATCGCAAGATATCTTTCCGTCCTCGCCGCCGTTGCGTTAGCTCTGATGGCCGTGAGTGTCTGCGCGGCTGACGAACTGCCCGACGGGGCGCTCAGAATTACACCCGAGGAATTGAAATGGAAAGCGGGACGGGTATCCGGTCACGAGATCGCGCCGCTGATTGGCGACTCGACCAAGCCCGGCCCCTATGTTGAGCGCGTGAAGTTCCCGCCAAACAGTATTTCGCAGGCGCATTCCCATCCCGAAAGCCGGATGTACACGGTCATTTCCGGCACCTGGTATGTCGGTTATGGTGACAAGTTCGATCCCGCAAAACTCAAGGCGTTGCCAACGGGAAGCTTCTACACGGAACCGGCCAATGTCAACCACTTCTCCCAGATCAAGGAAGACGGCGTGGTCGTCCAGATCATTGGTGGCGGACCCACGGCGACGCGGTTCGTTGATCCGGCGTACGGCCCGAAGAAGTAGTCAGGACGACCGAAATACATTGGCACCCGGCCAGAACCTAACTGCACCGGCTCTGAGAGCCCGGCCAGCATCAGGCCGCGCATGTAGGATGCGTGGCGGGCGGTGAATTCGGGCCGCGCGGGTGGCCACTCGGCTTCACCCTGCGCTATCGTGAAGCCGGGCCAAAGCTGTTTCAGCTTTGCTGTTGCAGCGTCGGAACAGGTCTGTTCGCCCGCGAGGGCACACACTGACGAAAGCATCGCCCACGCGGTCCGGTCGATCTGGGGGACCTGGGTTGCCAGCCTGGCGTGCCGGAGCGCCTCGGGCATGTTGTCATCGTGAAGGTACGCCAGGGCCAGGTAGCGCTGGAAGCGCGACATGCGGGGATAGCGCGGGCTGATGGCGATCGCGCGTTCGTATTGGCTGATCGCCCGTTTGGGTTCACCCATCATCAGATGGGACAGCCCCAGGTAGTAATAGGCAACCGGATGCGAAGGGTTGGTGGCGATCTCATGCTCCAGTGCCTTCTGCCCTTCTTCAAACCGGCCCCGTAGCACCAGCGCGGCACCGTAGACCGTGTGCACCAGGGGATGCTCTGGATCGATTTCCATGGCACGCTGAGCGGCGGCTTCAGCTCCGGCAATAGCCGCCTCGGTTGGAATCGTTTGGCTGATGCGGGCACGCAAATGCCAGCTGGCGATCGTTTTCCACGCGAGAACCGACCTGTCGTCTAGCGCCAGCGCGCGTTGCGCCAGAGCTTTGGCGCGTGCCACATCGGCAGGGCTACCCCGATTCCATGCGGCCCAAGCTTCCAGCGCGAGATCATCGGCGGCCGAAAAAACCGCATGACTGCTGTCGATGCGCTGCGCCTCGGCAGCGACGATCCTGACATGCAAGGTGTTGGCAATCCGGTCTGCCACCTGACGTTCCGCCGCGCGTAGTTGATTGACATCGGTCTCAAACCTCTCGGTCCATCGGACGGCGCCATTCTCTGTATCGGCCAGATAAAGATTCATTGTCACCCGCTCACCGGTTCGATCGACGTGCCCGGCGACCACGTAGCGCACGCCCAGTTCGCGCCCAACCTGCCGCACGTCGGTAGCACCCGCCAGATAGGCCTGGGTCGATACCCGGGCGATGACGGTCGCTCCGGGAATGCGCGAGAGATTCGTGGTGAGATCCTCGCCGACGTTTTCAGCAAACCAGGCCGAGTCTGAGGCGGCCGTATCGCTCTTGAATGGCAGCACTGCCAGCGACAACCTGGCAGGGCGCTGCAAGCCGAACTGCACCGCAAGCCAGAGCGCCGAACACAAAACAACCACAAAGGCTCCTGCACCCGCGAACACCCAGCGCCGTGAACCGATGTTCATCCATCGGTCAGCTGCTGGCATGACTGGCATGACTGGCATGGATGGTACCGCTGGAACAAAGGAGGGCGTCGCCTCGAGCCTCGTGTTTACGGCAACAACGCCCACAGGCGGTGCGCCCAGAACGTCCCGGAGCACGGGAACCTGAATGACGTAGCCGCGCCGGGGCAGGGTTTCAAGAATGCTTTCGCTCCCGCTCCCGAGTATGGCGCGGATCTCGGAAATGCATTGCGCCAGCGAGTTATCCGTGACGAAGGATTCAGCCCAGACCGATTGCGCGAGCGCGTCGCGCGAAACCACATTGCCAGCACGCTCCAGCAACTGGACGAGCACCGCGGCAGTCTGCGGTCGCAGGCGCTGCTCCTGGCCGGCTACACGTAGTATCCCGCTGCGTGGTTCAAACTCAGCGTTGGCAAAACGCCATACGACGATTGGCAAGGCATCCATGCGTCAGACCTTTCAACGATGACGCAGCATACCTTGGCGGGCAATCCCGGCACAAGGGATGGGCATTCCGACGGAGCGACATAACGCCTGCGTGTTTAGGGATAGATGCACGGATGATGTGATCGCTGACTTGTGCTCATGCGTATGCCCGTGGCCGACCAGCTTCGCCAAATCGCGCCGTCATTTTGCGGATTCACACCACTGATGTGTGAATTGGTCTATGCGCCATTGTGTCGATAAAACCCGGCGAATAGAGTTCGTCTATGGCAAACGAATCTTCAATCACCCGAACCCGAACAACACGTCATTCGGACGTCGAATTCGTAGTGATCGCGGAACAGTTTTGCTCCCGCAGCGCGCCGGATTTAGCCGGACGTTGCGCCAACTGCCACGTTAACAATCCGCTGAACCAAATTCTCCGCTGAAAGGCAACCGACATGAAAACTTCCCTCACCCTCCGCCTCGTTTCTGCCGCATTCGCGATTGCA
>JBDSYI010000242.1:0-2130 GCA_039925745.1 Casimicrobium sp.
TTCCAGATGTTTGTCGTCGGCGAGGGCATTGAGAAGAAACCGACGCTCGACTTTGCCGCTGAAGTTGCTGCGATGGGTAAGGGCTTGTAGACCACTTGCCTGAGCTAAAAAGGAGCCCTTCGGGGCTCTTTTTTTATTTTGCAGAGATAGGTTTTCCCTACAGCTTTTCGATAAAAGCACGGTTGGATAAAGGCTATAAGCAATATTTGTCAAAAGTTGACTAGAACGATTTTTGCGGCTAAGCCCCAATGCAATATGGGTTACAGGGAAAAGCTGCTTGCTTTTGCGTTGTTGCAGTTTTCCTTTCAAGTGGCCACCTGTAAAACTCGCTCCTTTGGTTTGGAATGACGCACCCACCGGTTGTCATCCTGAGTCTTAACGAAGGATCAGGTTGATTTGCGATGATTGATGCGACGAAGACGTCACTTTGCGGGCCACCGGATCCTTCGCCTGACGCTCAGGATGACAAGAGGGACCGACAACGAATCGCTAGAGGGCCTCATCGGTCATCCAAGGCCCTTCGTGCGGAAGCGGTCCGCTTACGATTCGCCGAACATGCAAACCACGTCGCGCCACGCTAAAATTCAGGGTTATGCCTGATAAAAAGCCTGCCTACAAAAGAATCCTTCTGAAACTCTCCGGCGAAGCCCTGATGGGCGACGACGCGTACGGCGTCAATCCCGCAGTGATTGACCGTATCGTCGGCGAAATCAAGGAGGTTTCTGAGATGGGCGTGCAAATCGCCATCGTGATCGGCGGTGGCAATATCTTTCGAGGCATTGCACCCGCGGCGTCCGGCATGGATCGCGCGACGGCGGACTACATGGGGATGCTGGCAACGCTCATGAATGCGCTGGCGCTGGCTGACGCGTTTCGCCGCGCTGGCCTCGTTGCCCGAGTGCAGTCGGCGCTGACGGTTAATCAGGTGGCTGAGCCCTACATTCGTGGCAAAGCGCTGCGATATCTGGAAGAGGGAAAAATTGTTATTTTCGGTGCTGGCACTGGCAACCCATTCTTCACTACCGACACGGCGGCGGCATTGCGCGGCCGCGAAATGAATGCGGATCTGGTGCTCAAGGCCACCAAAGTGGACGGCGTTTATACCGCCGATCCGATGAAAGACCCCACCGCAAAACGCTACTCGAATTTGACGTTCGACGAAGCGATTGTTAAAAATCTGAAGGTCATGGATGCCACAGCGCTCGCGCTGTGCCGTGATCAACAACTACGACTCAATGTGTTCAGCATTTTTAAAGCAGGCGCGCTCAAGCGTGTGGTCTGCAATGAAGATGAAGGCACTACGGTCGTCTGCTAGGAGATACTGCTGTGATTGCAGAAACCAAAAAAAGCGCTGAGCAGCGGATGTTCAAAGCGTCCGAAGCCCTCAAGAACAATTTCTCGAAAGTCCGCACCGGGCGCGCTCATTCGGGCATGCTCGACACCGTGATGGTTGAGTATTACGGCTCGATGACGCCGATCAGCGGCGTGGCAAGTGTGACCTTGCTCGACGCTCGCACGATTGGCGTGCAACCGTACGAGAAAAAAATGATTCAGGCGATTGAGAAAGCTATTCGCGAAGGTGATCTCGGTCTAAATCCTTCCGTGAACAGCGACATCATCCGGGTGCCGATGCCGATGATGAACGAGGAGCGTCGTCGCGAACTGGTCAAGCTGGTCAAGGGCGAGGCTGAGGAGTCACGAGTCGCGATCAGAAACGTTCGCCGCGACGCCAATAATGCGTTTAAGGACGCCCTGAAAGCGAAAACGATTTCTGAGGATGAGGAGCGCGGCGCGCAGGACTACATTCAAAAACTGACCGACAAGACGATCTCGGAAGTCGACAAAATGTTTGCGGCCAAAGAAGCCGAGTTGATGGCGCTGTAGCGCCACGTTAGCTCCGTGTGCTGCCTGCCATCTTGCGCCGAAACTCTAGCTCAAACGCCAGCACCTCGTCGATGACTGCCGATTCGATTCCTCGCCACATCGCCGTCGTGATGGACGGTAACGGGCGCTGGGCACAAAAGCGGATTCTGCCGCGCGTCGCGGGTCACCGTCAGGGCGTGGAGGCGGTGCGTGCGCTCATCCGTAGCGCGGGCGAACATGGTGTCGAATCGCTGACAGTCTTTGCGT
>JBDSYI010000243.1:0-5641 GCA_039925745.1 Casimicrobium sp.
GCCGTTTTGTGCCATTCGTTGATCTCGGAGCGGTAGCGCTTCCACGGTTCATAGATTTTCTTGAACGCGGGATTGATTTTTGCTTCGGCGTCATAGATCGAAAATCCGGCGCGGTAGGCAGCAATCATGAAATTGTTGGGGAACAGTTGCAGTCGCGTACCGCTGCCGATCATTTTTTTGAACGCCGCAGGATTTCTCGAATCGTACGCCGCCATCATCCATTGATTAACCCAGCCAGTGGCCACATTGATCACCTCCTTGTACGGCGCTGGCAAAGCATCATAGGCAGCCTTGTTCACGTAAAGGCTCAATGCGGCAGACGGCTCCCACCATGCCGGGTAGTAATAAAAACGCGCCACCGCAGGCAGCCCGAGCTTTTCGTCGTCATAGGGCCCCACCCACTCACCGGCGTCGATTTTCTTGCTCTTGAGTGCTGCTGCGATTTCTCCACCTGGCAAGTTGACCGGATCAGCACCCAGTCGTTTCCAAATCTCTGCACCAAAGCCCGGAATGCGGATTTTGAGTCCCTTCACATCCTCGATGGTTTTAATTTCCTTGTTGTACCAACCGCCCATCTGAGCTCCGGTGTTACCCATCGGAAAGTTCACCATGTTGTATTGCGCGAACAGCTCGCGCAACAGCTCAAGCCCGCCACCCTGATAAACCCAGGCGTTGTGCTGGCGCTGGTTCATGCCAAACGGCAATGTGGTGTCAAAGGCGAGCGCTTTGTTAACGCTCAAAAAATAATACCCTGCCGTGTGTGCGCATTGCACAGTGCCCTTCTGCACGGCCTCAAACGCGCCCGCACCCGACACAATCTCGCCGGGGCCTGCCACGCTAATCTTGAACTTACCGCCGGTGACTGCCTCAACGATACGCGCGAACTGGTCTGCACCGCCGTAGATCGTGTCGAGCGATTTCGGAAAACTCGATGTCAATCGCCAGTTGACCGCGGGCAAATCCTGAGCGCTGGCGATGCCCGGCATCAAGCCCGCCAACCCGGCCGCTGCGCCTGCGGCACCGACCGTTCCTATTGCACCAAAACCGCTGGATAGAAAATCGCGTCGTTCCATATTGCCCTCTATTTTCTAAAAAATACTCCGTTCCGAAGGATAGTGGGCGCGACTTGCGCGCACGTCCGGATTTACCCGTGCGTCGGTGAATTTGAGGTGGAAGTCAAGCCTGGATTTAACGCCCGCTTTTTTTGTCTCAACCCCATTTACGGGAGACAACAACCGCGTTTCGCCGTGATCGACTTTTTTGGAATTTGTTACTGCCTGACCTTCCTAAACTTAGAGTTCAGTGACAAGCGGATGGGGCGATGCGAGCGCTACAGTGCGCACCACTAAAATCCTGCTTCATGCAGAACACCCCATCGCACGCCGAAGTAAATCGACTCCCAGCCCAACTCGCCATTCCTTTCTCGCTAGTCGGTTTGATCGCGATGGACATGGATTCAACCGCGATCACCATTGAGTGCATTGACGAAATTGCCGATTTTGCCGGCGTCAAAGCCGAGGTTTCGGCGGTCACCGAAGCCGCGATGCGCGGCGAACTCGATTTTCAGGAAAGTCTGAAACAGCGCGTGGCCTGCCTCGAAGGGCTATCGACGAAAGTGCTTGAGGAAGTTTACGAATCTCGTCTCCGCCCTTCGCCGGGGTTAAAAGAATTGATGGCCGAGGCGCACAAAAACGACGTGAAAACTCTGCTCGTTTCGGGGGGGTTCACCTATTTCACGGAGCGAATGCGGCAGCGCTTTGGCTACACCTACACCCGCGCCAACACGCTCGGCGAACACGATGGACGGCTCACCGGTACGGTCTGTGGCGCGATTGTCGATGCCGCAGAAAAAGAGCGTTTGCTGCGCTTTATCGCCTCAACTTTGCACGCATCGCGCAACGCCACGGTTGCGCTCGGCGACGGCGCAAATGACCTGCCGATGTTGAAGGCAGCGACCATGGGGGTGGCATATCACGCAAAGCAACGCGTCCGTGAACAGGTGCAGATTGCGATCAACGTTGGCGGATTAGATACGCTACTTGCGCTACTGCCCTGATTTTACAAGGGTTTTACTCGTTTTTCTGCTCGCGCTTTGCTAGACTTTTCACATAGCGAGCAACACTCCAGTTCCTCGGGGGAAAACATGAAACGAACACCTTCTAACGCCGCGCTGGCGATTCTGCTCGGCGGCGCCTCATTGATCACTTCACCCGCGTTTGCACAAGACGCCGGCAAACCGACACCGGGCGCTGCGCTGCAATACGTCGGCGCGGACACGCGTCTCGGAATTGGCATCGATAGCGAAAACCACGCCCGTGGTGAGCTGTTTCAGGTGCTGCGCAGCGATGACAAATCCGCCACGCTGGCAGAAATCTGGGGCTCCCGCAATGCCGGTGGCATCAAACTGTCTCAGCATTGGACGAGCGGCACTTCAGCCGTGAATAAGGTGTTCGCAGCCGTCGATCAGGGCGACAAAGACCTGCGCAAAGCAACGCTCGGTGGCGGTCAGGAATACGAAAAATGGTTCTGGAACACCTACCTGAGCAAAGGCCTTTCTGGCGCGCGCTTGGGGGCAGTAACTAACATCGCCACAACGGTGACGCAAAGCGGCGTTGACGCGGGTCGCCCGTTCGAAGAAGACGTCACCACAACAGTAACCTCCCGCGCCTTCACCCGCGCGTACGATTGGGGCGTTGGCGCCCGCGCCGGGCAGTTCTATGAGGCCTCGCTGGTTCGACTTACCGCCGGTCTCGATTACGAGTGGGGGAAATTCTCCAGCCGCCAATGGACGGGGACTTTGATGGCTGAAAAGTTCTTCGCGAACTCGCCGCTCTCCGTGGCAATCACTGGTGAACTGTTCCGCCGCAGCGGCGACTTTGAAGGCCGACGCAACGATCAGCGCGGCATGATCATGCTGCGCTACGAATTGGGTGCGCCGCAAAGCAGCTTCCGCTCCAACAAAGTCACCCGAATGGTCACCGCGACTGAGCGCGTGCCTGATCCTTCTTGGCGTGCGCCCACCTCAGCCGCGACGGTCCCCGGCATGGTCGCGGCAGCGCCCGCTGGCAAAGCGGCCGAGCCAACGACACGAATGGAGAAACGCGTCACCCGCGCCAACTCGAATGATGCTCAGGAAACCTATTTCGATCTCAGCTCTTCAAAGCTCAAACCAGCCGCACACAAAGAACTCGACGCACTGGTGGGGCGCATTGCGGCCCAGCGCCCATACGTCGACTTAAAAGTGAACATCGTTGGTCATACCTGCCCAACGGGCTCCGACCGCAACAACGTGCTGCTGTCGAACAAGCGCGCTGAAGCAGTCAAGGCCTACCTCGTCAGTAAAGGCGTGCCAACTGAACTCGTAACGACCAGCGGTCAGGCGGGTCGCGCACCGAAATACCCCGAAGTAAAAGGTCAAAGCTTCCGCAATCGTCGCACCGACACCGACGTGGTGATCGTCAAAGAAAAAGTGGAAGACGTGCGCGTCACGGTGCCTGCTTCGGTCTCTGCGACGGCTACCCCGTCGAGTGTGTCTGGATCGGCCACACCAGGGACGACGGCCGTCGCACCCATGATTGATCGTCAGGTTCAACGAGAAGTCGTAGAAGACGTTCCGAACAACTGGATGTCGCGCGCTTTACACAACCCTGCTCAGCACAAAACCGCCGTTGACACCTATCGTTGGGTGGAAACGAACAGCACTAAGGCCACCGGCCCTCGCCGCTTCTTAAATCGCGGCCCGGCTGCCGTTAACGACGCGTACATCATTGAATGCAATGCACCCGCGACATTTAATGTCCTGGCCAATGACTCCGATCCCGATAACGACGCATTAACGATCACCAGCGTTTCGACACCCGGCAAGGGCACGGCGTCAATCTCGGCAGGCCGCATTGTGTACACGCCTGCGGCAAGCAGTTGTACTGGTGCTGTGGACAGCTTTACCTACACCATCAACGACGGCAAAGGCGGGACGGCTACCGCGACAGTGGCTGTGACGATCAAGGCGGCACCGGTGGTCGTTCCCACCAACAACGCGCCGGTCGCTGTTGACGATGTATTCATCGTACCGTGCAAAACCAGCTTGGTGCTTGATGTGTTGAGCAACGACACGGACAAAGACGGTGACGCGCTGACCATTACATCGGTCACGCAGCCATCAAAAGCAGCCATCTCCATCAGTGCGAACGGCAAGACGCTCACCTACAACCCAACGGGTGTGTGCTTCGTACATGATTCCTTTACTTACACGATTAGTGACGGTAAAGGCGGTAGCGCAACTGCGAACGTAACGCTGATTGATCCCTGATTGATTAGCAGAAGTGAGCAGTAGACAATGGGCTCCTTCGGGGGCCCATTTTTTTACCCTTTTTTGTGCGATCAATGAAAAGAATACTCATCGTTCATCACTCAGCCAGTGGCGGAACACGCACCATGGTGAGCGCTTTTTGTGACGGGGCGAACGAAACCGATGGCATCGAGCTGGTGACGCGTTCGGCGCACATTGCCACCCCACAAGATCTGCAAAACGCAGGCGCGCTGATCTTTGCAACACCCGAGAATTTCGGATATATGGCCGGAACGCTAAAGGCGTTTTTTGATCGCACTTTCTACGCCTGCATGGCCGACACGACCGACGAAGGCGGTGGTAGCGCGAGTCTGCTGGCAGGGCGCGCCTATTCCGTCATGGTCTGCGCTGGTAACGACGGCACAGGCGCGATGCAAAGCGTTGATCGTATCGTCACTGGCTGGCGGATGCGCAAAGCGCATTCAGGCGTGATCGCTCGTCGTTTGGGCGGCGAAGCCGGATCATCGCGCGGCACGTTGCGCAGCGAGGACCTTGCGGCGTGTCGCGAGTTGGGACAGCTATTCGCCGAAGGGCTCTCGATCGGGGCTTTGTAGGATCGGCGCGAAGCCGCAGTCTACTTCCAGCTAGATCGATTCACCGCCTGCACGACACCGGCACCGAAACTCGCGCCCATGCGGCGCGCCAATTTGTCTAACGTGTTCTCTTCGACGGTGTAATCGACCAAATCTTCCGCCTTAACCACGTCACGCGCCACGCTGCCCACCGAACCAATCGCGTCAACCAGGCCGATTTCAATGGCTTTGTTGCCGCTCCAGATCAAGCCGCTAAACAGGCCCGGCGTGCCTTCTTTCAACCGCTCACCACGACCGTCTCTAACCGCTTTGATGAATTGCTGATGAACGTCGCCAAGCATCGCTTCCAGATGCGCTTTCTGTTCAGGTTTCATCGGTGCAAACGGATCCATGAACGCTTTATTTTCACCCGACGTCACGGTGCGATTTTCAATGCCAAGCTTCTCCATCGCCTTGTCGGCACCGAAGCCCTGAAAAATTACGCCAATCGAGCCCACGAGGCTAGATGGATCCACATAAATCTTGTCTGCTGCAGCGGCCACAAAATAGCCGCCCGAAGCACACAACTCATCGACCACTACATACAGCGGCTTCTCTGGGTTGTCTTTGCGTAATCGCTTGATTTCGTTGTAGATGCGCGCCGACTGCACAGGTGAGCCCCCGGGACTGTTGACATTCAAAATCACCGCCACGCTATCGGTATCTTTAAACGCCGCCGCAAGCGCCGCATTGATATTTTCAGCGCTCGCCTTGGAGTTGT
>JBDSYI010000244.1:0-15453 GCA_039925745.1 Casimicrobium sp.
ATTCAAGAATGCCTGCTTTCACGGTGTCGCGATACTCAAGCGGGATGTTTTTATCGAGCCAGTAGGTGATGGGCTTTTTCGGTTCCGACAGCGCGGCACTGGGATCTTTTTTCTCAAGCCGCCAGCGGTTCACGACGTATTTGCGGGCGAACGCAGCGTCGTTATCGCTGAAATCCCACTGCGGCCGATTGAAGTGTCCGATGCGCCCATCGGCTGCACGCGCGTGCATCGGTTCATCAGGCAGTTTTGACAGCGTGTAGAACAGACCGATAAAGAAGCTGCGTGGATCGGGCACACCATTGACCGGACGCGGTGGCGGCATTGGCGACGGCACCGGCGACGGCACTGGCAACTTGGGCACCGAGAAATGCGCAGTCACGTCAAACGTCGTGGCATCGTCCCCTGCGCTCGTTTCCTTGAAATACGAATTCGCACGATCGAGGCTATAGCCCGCACGGTAAACGCTGTCAAATTGATACGTGAGCATCGGAATATCGCCCAGCAAGAGCGCGTTGGCCTCGACCAGCACCGACTTTTTTTCGGGATGTGGCAGGCTCACGATGGTCGCAGCGGCGAGCAAACTGTCGCTCGTTCCGTCGGCTGTGGCCAGCGCAATCGGCGTCGCGGGCTTGGCGAAGTTGCTGAAATTTCGCGCGATCAACTGCACGTTGTGGCCGATTTTTTTAAACGTGATGATATTGCCGCGAAGCATCGCGCGGGCAATCGATGCCCCCGCGTCGCCCATCACGCCGCGACTCATATTCGCCTGCAAATAGTAGAGATGATCGAACTGTTCGGGCTTGATCTCAAGCCAGACTTTTTCGTCTTTGGTCCAGACCGTGAACAGACCGGCTTGCTGCTTTGCATCTTTAATGACATCGGCGAAAGGGCGCGGTGCACCGGGGGCAGCGGGAGCGCCGGGCGGACGCCCAGCCCCGGCAGCGGCAACCGGTGCGGCACCTGCTACCGTGGCGCTGGAAGCCGAGGATGCGGGCGCGCCGACGGGAGCACTTGCGGCGGCAGATGCAGCGGCTGTGGCGGCAGGCGGAGGCAGCGTTGCGCACGACGCCAACACCCACACAGTGCCGCCAAAAAGCGTGCTCAATAGAGCGGAACGAGACCGGAACAACATAAAGACTCCCGTGGTAATCCGTACAACTTGTGATCGAAAGCCCCATTACACAGGGGCTAGGTGCTAAATATGCAATTTATCGACTATTGCCACTTTTCGATTTCAGCCCCTGAACAGAGGCATTTTCATCTAAAAGCTATATGACAAAAGGGTCGGCAATTTCGCCGTGAGTGTAGAAGCGATTTTGGTCGCGGCGGTCTCGTGAGACGAATGCACGAAAAGTGTGGCTGAACGGCGATTTGCCGACTATCACAGCATTGATCAATCGATCAAAACCATCTCACCGCGCAAGCTATGCGGCGCAGCGTCGGTGATTTTCACGTCAACGTACTGGCCGATCAGTCGCTCATTACCCGGGAAATTCACGATGCGCATACTCTCGGCGCGCCCCGCAAGCTCGGTGTCGCTTTTGCGCGAAACGCTCTCCACCAGCACGCGCTCAGTCGTGCCGACCATCGCTTTGCTGTAGCCATAAAACAGCTCATCCAATCGTTTCTGCAGTTGATACAAACGCTGCGATTTTTCGGCTGCGGGCGTGTCGTCTTTCAGATCGGCCGCTGGCGTTCCGGGACGTGCCGAATACACAAAACTGAACGCGCCATCGAACGCGACGTCGTCGATCAACTTCATCGTGAGGTCGTGATCCTTTTGCGTTTCGCCGGGGAAGCCGACGATGAAATCCGACGTCAGCAACATGTTCGGTCGCACCGCGCGCAGCTTGCGGATCGTGCTTTTGTATTCGAGCGCCGTGTAACCGCGCTTCATCGCCGCCAGAATACGATCCGAGCCGTGTTGCACGGGCAGATGCAGTTGCGACGTGAGCTTAGCCACTTTGCCGTACACCTCGATCAGCGACGCGCTCATCTCACGCGGATGGCTGGTGGTGTAGCGGATGCGCTCGATGCCGGGTATTTCGTCGATGTATTCGATCAGCATCGCGAAATCTGCAATGTCCGTCGAGTCGCCCATCTTGCCGCGATAGGCATTCACGTTTTGCCCAAGCAATGTGACTTCCTTTACGCCCTTGATCGCCAGCTCCGCGACCTCGGTCAACACGTCTTCAAACGGGCGCGAAACCTCTTCGCCGCGCGTGTACGGCACCACGCAGAACGAGCAGTATTTGCTGCAACCTTCCATGATCGACACGAACGCGCTCGCCGCCTCAACACGCGCGGGCGGCATGTTGTCGAACTTCTCGATTTCTGGGAAAGAAATATCCACCTGCGAGCGCCCCGTCTCGCGACGCTTAGCGATCAACGCGGGCAAGCGATGCAACGTCTGAGGGCCGAACACGACGTCGACAAAAGGCGCACGCTCAACAATCGCCGCGCCTTCTTGCGACGCCACACAACCGCCGACGCCGATCACCAGATTCGGATTGGATTTTTTGAGTTCGCGAACACGTCCGAGATCGTGAAACACCTTCTCTTGCGCCTTCTCGCGCACCGAGCAGGTGTTGAACAGGATTACATCAGCGTTTTCCGGCGTGTCGGTTTTCTCGAAGCCTTCAGGCGTCTCGGCGTCCAGAATGTCCGCCATCTTGTCGGAATCGTACTCATTCATCTGGCAACCAAAGGTACGGATGAAGAGCTTTTTCTTGGGAGTGAGTGCGACAGGCGCGACGATAGCGGCGTCCGCCGCAACGGAAATTTCGTTTTGCATAGTGTGCAGGGCGCGCGGCTTTATCCGGCGGTGCTTTGATGTGAAGCGAGGATTTTACGGGGTCGTGATGCGCCGCGTCGATTGCAGGCGGAAGCCGCTCGCGTAATTTTGCTGAGGATTGCCGGTCTTGAATGAGGACTGGCTGAAGGCGACGCCGATCATTGGGAGGCCGTAGAGCGTGTGCGAACCGAAAACTGTCGTCAGTTGTCCGGTTGCCAAATCGACGCTCGTGACGCTACCGCTTTCCGCCACTAATTTGGATTCAGGCAATGACGCCATGAGTCGCGTTTTGCCACCTTCTTTGCCGACCGAAGAAAAGTCGACACCCAAGTTCTGGATTCCGATATAAGACTGCTGACCGTTGAAGATCAGATTGCCAGAGCCGAACGTGAGATCCTTCCCTTTGGCCGTAACGCCACCGAAACTCACCGCGTTGGTCGCGTAGCACATCGCGGGTGGTGGCGGACCCGGGGGGCACAGAAATCCGCAGCCGTCGAAAAAATCCAAGTATGAATTCCTATCCCACGAGGCGATCGTGAGATCGGTGCACGCAGTCCCAGCATTGACATTCCATGGCCGCACAAAGGGCGGCACGGCTACGCCTTGCGTGTAGAACTTTTTGCTAGGCGCGGCCACAATCCAGGTCGTATTGATAATGGCGTCCTTGGTGTACGCATGTTCGCCCGTCAGTTCGGTGCTCATCAAGACGGCCGACACGGCATCAATTGAGTGGCTGAACTTTGAAAAATAGCTCTTTCCGCCGTAGAAATATTGCGCCGTTGAATTGCCGCCAGTAGATAGATTCGGCAGCGGTGACGCGCTCGCCGTCATGGTGGGCGCGAGTGTGATGGTCGGCGACGTTAACCAAAAGCCGTTCAGTGTCACAGGCGTGTATTCGGAGCTCGCCCCACCCAGTACATTGACCAGTGATGCTGCACCCGAAAGTCCGCCGGTTGGCGGCGAAATCTGAGCGGAATATGAGGGCAAGTCGAAGTCTGAAATTGCGTCGCACGGTGATCGCAGATAACGCCCCGTAGCAAATGAATAAGTTTGTCGAACCAGTGCGCTTGGGGCCTTGCGAGCGACGGGGATCGAGACCATCTCAATTACCTCGATATAGCCCTCTCGCGTGCGGTCAATCGTTTGCAATGCTGCTGAGTCTCCATCGGCGACATACGCCTGATTGCTGAATTCGATGCTGGGTAGCTGTGCCGGAATCAACGTCTGCGATGGTCGAAAACTCGGGAAAGTGCACGAATCGTCATTCGAGACTAGCTGCGCGCCCTTCGCATCGGTACCGCCGGGTACAACCGCACCCGTCCAGATGTCGTCCGGCGCCAGAAACAGGTTGAAAGAAGCAACGGACGCACCGTTCTTCCCCTCTAGAAACCTTACCTTCACCACCTTCCCGTTCGATGAATCGTTGTTGACGATGGACAGCAACGTCGTCCAGCCGTTTCGCACCGTGTAGTACGGATAGATCAGCACTTGGCCGATGCCTTCGGGGCTCAGGCTCACAGGCTGCGCTTGAGCCGTAGAGACTGTGACAAAGAACGCGATTGAGGTCAATAAAACAGTGGTTCGAAGAATGGCGGGTGTCATAGCGTTTCCTAGCAAAAAACTGTGTGCAACTCTCGATTATGCGTTTGTCATTTGTACAGTTTTATAGGACGCGGGCGCTGATACTCGTGGTCGTCGCTAATTGACTTAGGATGATTCGGGGCTTCGCACTTACTTTCCGCACCTATTTGTGATCGCGCCGCACTGGTTTCCGCTGCATCGCGATCTTTGCTAAAGTTGCAAAAGAAGCGAACACTGGGTCGAATGTCTGACGAGGGGAGTTGTCAGCTTTCGATGTTCCTACGACGGCACCATCGCTTGACTAGTGAATCTCGCAGCCATTGTCGGATGAAGCGCACATCAGCCGAATTGTGATGGACGACCGGGACCGCTGCGCCTACCGCGACTCGCCGCGACAGCCCTCCTTGTTACGCGCCTCCATCGGCTGATTGACGGTCACCGGCGCTTGAGGGCTTGGCACCGCAGGCTTTGGCAACACCGCCTCTGCCGATTGCGGACAGGGCGGCAGGAACGCATCGGCCACGGCGCGACGAAAGCGTTGATCAGCCGAGAGCGAGGGCGCGACCGAAGGCGGCGCGCGACCACGTTGATTGTTTAATTCTCTGGCTGCGTCTCTTGCGACCGCCGAGCGAGATTTGTAGGGATCAAACCCATCAATATTTCCCGGCAGCAGTCCGGAAGAGCGTTCTCCGTTCGCCCCGGCTGGCGTGGTCACCGTGCCGTCGCTCGTGCGTGGCCCTGGTAGCGAAACCACCGCGCCTGAGCGACCACCAGCAGCGCCTGATGAGGGCGGGCTGGCTGATGTCGCGCCACTCGAACTTGGCGCGCCACCCATTGGTGCGGCAGACGCAGCGGGTGATGCCGACGCGGAGGACGCGGCAGCAGGTGTGGCGCTTGGAGCAGGCCCAGTCAATACCGGCGTGGCCGCAGTTGCCGCAGGGGCAGGCGTGGCCGCCACCGGGGCGGCTTGAGGAGTGGCTTTAGGCGTTGGCGCTGCCACTGGAACCGTTGGCGCAGGGGTAGCCGGAGACGGCGACGCAGCGGGCAATACGGGTGCCGCTACCGCGGGCGCCGGCGGCGCGGGCACGATCGGGGCCGCTATCGGCGCTGGCGTCGGGGCAGCTTTTACCGGCTCGGGCGCGGGAGTCGTTGTCGGGGCATCCATGACGGGCGGCGGCGTAATCGCAGCGGGAACGGGTGGCGCTTCTTTCACCTCGGGCTTTGGCGGCTGTGCCTCAACCACAGGAACCGGAGGCGGTGGGGTCGGTGTGGGGGCAGGCGGCTGCGGCGTCACCACGGGCGGTGGCGTTTTCAGCTCGGCTGGCTTGAGTGTGACGAGTTCCGGCTCTTTCGGCACGGGTTGCGGCGCAGGTGGCTTCTCCTTGATTTCAATTTTGGGGGCGGGCGGCGTGATGGGCACGACACGCTCAAGCGGCGGCGTTGGCGATTCCACTTTGGGAATCGGTGAATCAAGCGCTTCAGCGCGAGGCATGGTCGTCGGTGCGGCAACAATGACCGTCGCGTTGCGCGGTGCGTCCACACGCTTTTGCTCCAGTTCGGCTTTCGCGGGTTCGGTCGTTTTCGGCGATTCCTCGGGAGCGCTCAGAACGAGTCGCGCATTAAACCGCTGGCTCTTGTCCGGCGCGGCGTCCGTGTTTGGCGTGCGCCACCCAAAGCTATCCCCACCAACCTGAATGCTCAATACCGCCAGATGAACCAGCAAGCTCAGGCCAATCGCCCACAGCAAGCCGCGCTGAGCTTTGGCTTGCATGTCGTGCGCAATGGCGCGGATGTCGGTGATGGCTGCGGTCGTCATAGTTATTTCAAGAGTGTATGCGGGCAACCCAGTTATGACGGGCCCTAGTGCTAGCCTTCTCCCAAATCACAAAACAAGGAGAGCCCCATGAGTAACCGCGACGACGACACAAAGTTCAAACGACGCAGCCAACAGTGGTTCGGCAAACTCGATAAAGACGGCTTTGCGCATCGCTCATGGATGAAAAATCAGGGCCATCCGAACGACCTGTTCGACGGTCGCCCGGTGATCGGCATTTGCAACACCTGGAGCGAGCTGAACCCGTGCAACGCACACTTTCGCGAGATTGCCGATTTTGTGAAAAAAGGCGTGTGGGAAGCCGGTGGCTGGCCGCTGGAATTCCCCGTCATGTCCACTGGCGAAGTGCTCATGCGGCCGACCGCGATGCTCTATCGCAACTTGGTCAGTATGGACGTTGAAGAGAGCATTCGCGGCAATCCGATTGACGGCGTAGTGCTGCTTATGGGTTGCGACAAGACGACGCCGTCTCTGGTGATGGGCGCTGCTTCTTGCGACATCCCAACCATTGGTTTGTCTGGCGGGCCGATGTTGAATGGCCGTTACAAAAACGAGATTTTGGGCAGCGGCACGGGCGTGTGGCAGATGAGCGAAAAAGTGCGGGCGGGCACCATGCGACTTGAAGAGTTTATGGATGCCGAGGCAGGGATGCACCGCAGCAAGGGCCATTGCATGACGATGGGCACGGCGAGCACGATGGCGT
Organism: Casimicrobium sp.; assembly: GCA_039925745.1. GTDB lineage: Bacteria > Pseudomonadota > Gammaproteobacteria > Burkholderiales > Casimicrobiaceae > Casimicrobium. Next base: position 6,913 of record JBDSYI010000244.1, read on the forward strand.
CGATGGTGGAATCGCTTGGGCTTTCGTTGCCCGGCAATGCGGCGATTCCGGCGGTGGACGCGCAGCGTTATCGCCTCGCCCAATTGACCGGCCGACGCATTGTCGAAATGGTCAAAGAAGATCTGCGCTTAAGCCAAATTCTCACGCGGCAAGCGTTCGAAAACGCGATCAAGACGCTGGCCGCGATTGGCGGCAGCACCAACGCTGTGATCCATCTGTTGGCAATGGCGGGGCGTATCGGCGTACCGCTCAAGCTCGATGATTTCGAGTTGGGTTCAAACATGCCGAACCTCGTCGACATTCAGCCAAGCGGCAAACATCTGATGGAAGATTTTTATTACGCGGGCGGGTTGCCGACCGTACTGAAATCCATCGGTGATTCACTACACAAAAATGCACTCACGGCGAATGGCAAAACGATTTGGGACAACGTCAAAGACGCGGAGAATTTCAATTGCAACGTCATTCGACCGCTCGATAGTCCTTTCATGGCGAACGCAGGCATCACTATCCTGCGCGGCAATCTCGCACCGAACGGCGCGGTCATCAAACCAAGCGCCGCCACCGCAAGCCTGCTGCAGCATCGGGGCAAAGCAGTGGTGTTTGAATCCATCGAAGAACTGCACGAACGCATCAATGACGAATCGCTCGACATCGACGAAAACAGTGTGATGGTGCTCAAAAATTGCGGCCCGAAAGGCTACCCCGGCATGGCCGAGGTCGGCAACATGCCGTTGCCGCCGAAAGTGCTCCGCAAAGGCATCTCGGACATGGTGCGCGTGAGTGACGCCCGCATGAGCGGCACCGCGTACGGCACCGTGGTGCTGCACGCCGCCCCCGAAGCCGCCGCCGGTGGCCCGTTGGCATTCGTGCAAACAGGCGACTGGGTCACGCTAGACACCGCGGGCCGCAAGCTCTCGATGGAAGTATCAGACGCCGATCTCGCACGCCGCAAAGAAGGCTGGACACCGCCGAAACCGCCGCTAGATCGTGGTTACTGGAAGCTCTATATCGATCATGTGCTGGGTGCGGATACTGGAGCAGATCTGGATTTTCTGGTTGGGAAATCGGGGACGCCAGTGTTAAGGGAAAGTCATTAGTAGATGTCGCCGCCGCTTTCTAATTGAAGGCTTCGGGCGGCGCTAGCCGCGCAACGCCACAAAGAAGCAAAATTAGAGTCAGAATTGCCAACCTGCTCGTAGCAGGAATCTCTGATGGCGCAACGGCGACATAAATCTTCTCGCTTGCACCAATATCGACTCTACTTATGCCGTCACCGTTGCCGTCCTGAATGCGATCCGATCGGTAAAAGTCCGTCGTCGGCAACACGAGTCCAACGTCACTTCCAACGTCTATCGCCGGAGAACCTTGCTCCAAGCGAAAATTGTTACTGCCGGACGCCACAAATAGCGGGTTCGCGAGCAAATTCCCATTAGTTCCCGTCTTGTCAGTCGTGCCAACGTTGCCTTGTAAATTTCCAAACATCAGATTACTCGTCCAAGTGGCATCGAAGGCTGTAATGGCAAAAACCACCTCTAAACCGATCCCGTTAAACGCAATGAGATTGTTTGCATACCTTTGGCCGGCATTTGCAACGCGGTGATCGATATAGACCCCTGTTTTGTTTCGGACTATTGTGTTGTTTACAACCCACGGTTCCGTGCCTTCGGGCAATGTCATATTGATCGCCCGACAGTCGTTGTCATGGATGATGTTGTTGACGATTACGGGGGAAGAACTATTCACAAAGGTCAGTACTCCAGACAAAAACTGGTCATCGCAACTGCTGCCTAAAAACTCGTTAGCCTCAACATACGGAGAGCCGCTGAACCCTGCAATCGCGGCGCCGAATCCTCCCACATCTTGGCGGTTGTTGAAAAACACATTTCGCCTAATGGTTGCAGATGAGTTCAGCAGATAGATACCCGCACCAAAAGATGCCGCGCCATTAGAGATCGTAAACCCTTCCAGGATTGTGTTGCGCGTCTCGGACGAGTCCAGCGTCACAACCGTACCCGCAGACTGGCCATCAATCACCGTCACTTGAGGCCCACCCTGACTGCGGAGCGCGATGGCTTTTCCGCGAAGATTAATCCGCTCAAAGTAAGTGCCAGGCGCTACGAGGATGGTGTCACCCTCATTTGCAACATCAATCGCACTCTGGATTGAGGATTGGTTGGCCGGCACACTAATCACTGTCGCCGCCGAATGCGCTCCGACGACACTGATCGCCGCAACCGCCACTGCACGGAAGAAAACGCTCCAATTCAATGGTCGTTCCTTTATGTTGAAGCTTGGAGCGTTCATAACTAATCCGATATTGTGCGGCGCGATGCGCATGAGAATAACTGATGGGACTTTCCCCCGTCAGCGCGGTATCCGACAAAAGGCGCGCTTTCATTTAGGGTACGGGGCCAAGTCTTTCAAAATGGCAGCAAACGACGAACGCACACATCGTTTCACTTTGCGCCATTGCCACTGCACTCCCTAAACGCAAAAAAAGGCAAATGGCCATAGCAAAGATAATTCCCAAAACCATGTTGCGCGAAGCGAACGACGACGTGCGCGATGTGAGCTATTGGTTGTCGCGCCCAGTCGCAGAGAGGCTTGCGGCTGTTGAGGCGCTGCGTCTACCTTTTATGGAGGTGTTGCCGCTTGCTGAACAAAGACTTCAAAGAGTTTATCGAGTTACTACTCTCAAACGAGGTTGATTTCCAGGTCGTCGGCGCACATGCGCTGGCGATGCACGGGCGGCCTCGGTACACAGGCGAGCGTTACATTTAGGAGCGGCGCTAACCGGTCAACGTCGCACGGTTGATTCACGCGCTTGATGCGTTCGGCTTTGCATCGCCGGGCGTTGATGCACAGGATTTTCTGGAGCCGCAGGCGATGGAGCAATTGGGCTATTCGCCCGCGCGAATTGATTTGCTTACGACAATCGACGGAATCACCTTCGATGAAGCCTTCGCCAACCAGGTTAAGTTCGATATCGGCGAGCTTAAATTGCCAGTGATTTCGGTGGACGTTCTGATCCGAAATAAACTGGAAGCCGGACGCATAAAACATCGAATACGGGGCGTCAAAATACATCGTCCACTATCGGCAAACGGTCCGGTACTAGTGGCCAATCCCACGCGCCATTAGCGCGGCGCAAATCATCACGCCTGACAAACAGTGCAGCTCCCAAACGATTAGTCGGCGCGTGGCAAACCACGATGCAGCCTCGGGCAGCGCGCTGTCCTGCTTAACGGCGCGCGACCAACGAATAAACCGCATCGTCGGCATCACTGACAACAAGCCGGTCGCCACAAACAATGCGATCTTGAGCCAGAACACCGGGTTGCCCGTATAGAACGCATAGCCCTTGACGCCGTAGATAACTCGCAGCACGCCCACAATCAACAGCGCGACGGCCGAGACACCGTAGAACCCGTCAATCCGCGCGATTCGTTGCAACACATCCTCCGACGGCGCGCCCCGCAAAATGACCCATTCCGCCATGATCAGCCCAACCATGCCAAACGCAAGCAGGTGGTGAAACATGGCTAGAACGGTGTCGGCAATCATGGCGGTACTCACTTTAGTTTGCGATATATGTGTGCGATTTCATCACGACCGCAATCATGCTCGCGTTCTTCAAGCGGGGCGAAGTGCACAACAACGCTTTCGAAAACTCAAATGCATCGCGCGCGCCGACTAGTTCCGACGTTGACTTAGAACTTGTGTCCCGGTGACGGATTCAAGAATCTGTCGCGACCACGCCGGGTCGTCGCCGGACATCACAGGTTCAAACGCGAGATCTGTACCGTCACGCAAACAGTCTTCGCGCCGTTCTGAAACAATGTTTGCGGCCGTGACTACGGCATCGGGTGAATTCCAGTCGCCGAATTCATCGCGAGCGATGTTATCGGGATTGATATGTGTACAACCCTGCATCCATTCATGTCGCAGCACAGCCTCAGTAATCGATGTCTTGCCGGCTCCATTGGGTCCGGCAACGACAATCAATCGTGGGCGAAGTGCCTGAGACAAACTAGCGACGCGGCAAATTGAACTGCTTGCGCAAGTATTCCATGCGAGTCTGCGCGGCACGCAGATCAGCGGCCATCATTTCACGCATGCGCGTATCGCCGATTGCGCGCTTTTCATGAACAACCCGCAAGACGTCTGCCATCACTTCGGCGAGCTGTTCGTCGGTAGGCTCCTGATCCACGGCGAGTGGATCAAAAAACGGTTGAGTGGATGTGTTCATGTTTCGATATTAACGCAGTCGAAATGGCCGCGCTACATACTGCGTCGATACTGTCCGCCCACCTCAAATAGCGCGTCGGTAATCTGACCAAGCGAGGCGACTTTCACGGTCTCCATAAGCTCCGCAAACACGTTTCCGCCGTTGATCGCAACCTGCTTCAACTTCGCAAGCGCCGCACCAGACTCAGCCTTGTGAACGTTGTGGAAATCAGCCAAACGCTTCAACTGTCCCTGCTTTTCCTCATCCGTTGACCGGGCGAGTTCCAGCGTGTCTGGAGCATTTTCGCCGTGCGGGTTGCGGAAGGTGTTGACGCCGATGATGGGGTACGAGCCGTCGTGTTTTTTATGCTCGTAGAACATGGATTCTTCTTGAATCTTGCCGCGCTGATATCCGGTTTCCATTGCGCCGAGCACGCCGCCGCGCTCGCTGATGGCTTCGAATTCCTTGAGCACGGCTTCTTCGACGAGATCAGTCAGATCGTCGATGATGAACGCGCCCTGATTCGGGTTTTCGTTTTTAGCGAGACCCCATTCGCGGTTGATAATGAGCTGGATCGCCATCGCGCGGCGCACCGATGCTTCGGTTGGCGTAGTGATCGCTTCGTCGAACGCGTTGGTGTGCAGGCTGTTGCAGTTGTCGTACACCGCGATCAGCGCTTGCAGCGTGGTGCGGATGTCGTTGAACTGAATCTCCTGAGCGTGCAGGCTGCGGCCGCTGGTTTGAATGTGATATTTGAGCTTCTGGCTGCGCTCATTCGCGCCGTATTTTTCGCGCATCGCGACGGCCCAGATGCGCCGGGCTACGCGGCCGAGCACGGTGTATTCCGGGTCCATACCGTTTGAGAAAAAGAAGCTCAGATTCGGCGCGAAATCGTCGATGTGCATGCCGCGTGCGAGGTAGGCCTCAACAAACGTGAAGCCGTTTGAGAGCGTGAACGCGAGCTGCGAAATCGGGTTCGCACCCGCTTCGGCGATGTGGTAGCCGCTGATCGACACCGAGTAGAAATTGCGCACTTTGTTCTGCACAAAATACTGCTGTATGTCGCCCATCACCTTGAGCGAAAACTCGGTGGAGAAGATGCAGGTGTTCTGTCCCTGATCTTCTTTCAGGATGTCGGCCTGAACGGTGCCGCGCACATTTTCCAGCGTCCACGCTTTGATCTTGGCCAACTCGTCGTCGGTCGGCTCACGTTTGTTGTCAGCGCGAAATTTGCTGAGCTGTTGCTCCATCGCGGTGTTCATGAAAAACGCGAGGATGGTCGGCGCGGGGCCGTTGATCGTCATGGACACAGAGGTGTTCGGCGCGCACAGATCAAACCCGTCGTAGAGCACTTTCATGTCCTCCACGGTCGCAATCGACACACCGGAATTGCCGACCTTGCCGTAAATGTCTGGGCGAACAGCCGGGTCGTTGCCATACAGCGTTACGCTGTCGAAGGCCGTGGAAAGGCGCTTGGCGGGCATGCCTTCAGACACTTTCTTGAACCGGCGATTGGTGCGAAATGCGTCGCCCTCGCCCGCGAACATACGCGTTGGGTCTTCGTTCTCACGCTTAAAAGCGAACACACCCGCCGTGAACGGAAAGCTGCCGGGCACGTTTTCTTTCAACTGCCACTTCAGGATTTCGCCGTCGTCTTCGTAGCGCGGCAGCGCAACTTTTTTGATCTTGCTGCCAGAAAGGGACGTGTAAGTGAGTTGCGTGCGAATTTCTTTGTCGCGGATCTTTACAACGTATTCGTCGCCAGCGTAACTCGCGACCGTTTGCGGCCACATATCGAGGAGCTTTTTGGAACGTGCATCGAGCGCCTGTGTCTTGCTATCGACAAGAGTATCGATACTTTTAGGCACGGCCTCCTTACATTCGCCGAGCATGCGGCGCGTAGCCATCAGCTGCTGACGCTCGCGGGCGAGCCGCGCCTGCTTGTCTGCCCATGTGTGATACCCGCGCACCGTATCAGCAATTTCAGCCAGATAGCGCACACGTGCCGACGGAACGATAGCGGCAGTTTGCGATGAAGCATGGGTGGTGACGCGAGCGAGTTTGCCTGCGGCGAGCTTGAGTCCACCATTCGCTTTAGCAACCAGCACCGGCGCAATCGCCTGGTACAGCGCTGTGACGCCATCATCGGCAAAGCGGCTCGCCATCGTCCCGAACACAGGCATCTGATCGGGCGATGTGCTCCACGCTTCTTTGTTGCGCTGTACCTGTTTGCGTACATCGCGCTGCGCATCCTGCGCGCCTTTGCGGTCAAATTTGTTGATCGCTACAAAGTCAGCGAAATCGAGCATGTCGATTTTTTCAAGCTGACTGGCTGCGCCGAATTCTGGCGTCATCACGTAAAGCGAAGCATCAACAAACGGCACGATGGCGGCGTCGCCCTGCCCGATGCCGGACGTTTCGACAAAGATCACGTCAAAGCCACTGACCTTGCAGGCGGCAATCGCGTCCGGCAACGCTTTCGAAACTTCTGAACCGCCGGAGTCGCGTGTCGCGAGGGAGCGCATGTAAACATTCTCGCTATTGATCGCATTCATGCGGATGCGGTCGCCGAGCAACGCACCACCAGATTTGCGCCGTGATGGATCAATCGAGATGATTGCGATCTTTAGCTTGTCGTCCTGATCCATTCGGAAGCGGCGTACTAGTTCATCTGTGAGTGACGATTTACCAGCACCGCCCGTGCCCGTGATGCCGAGGCTAGGCGTGTTTTTTTGTGCGGCGAGTTCGTGCAGGTTTTTGACCGTCGCTGCGTCCACAGCGCCAGCTTCAAGCATCGTGATCCAGCGCGCGAGCGCATTGCGGTTGCCCGCTTTGAGCGCGTCGACCGTGAGCGCCTTTTGTGACAAATCGCTATCGCAAGTGGCGATCATGTCGTTGATCATGCCTTGCAGGCCGAGCTTGGCACCGTCCTGTGGCGAAAATATTCGCGTCACACCGTAGGCATGAAGTTCTTCAATTTCAGAGGGCACGATCACCCCGCCGCCGCCGCCAAAAACTTTGATGTGTCCGGCGCCCGCATCACGCAGCATATCGATCATGTACTTGAAATACTCGACATGGCCACCTTGATAGGACGACATCGCGATACCGTGCACGTCTTCCTGCAGCGCGGCGTCAACCACTTCTTTCACACTGCGATTGTGACCGAGGTGAATCACTTCGCAGCCGCTACCCTGAATGATGCGGCGCATGATGTTGATAGAAGCATCGTGCCCGTCGAACAAGCTCGCTGCAGTGACGAAACGAACCTTGTTTTTCGGCCTGTAGACAAGATTTTTGCTATCAAGATTTGACATAACGCACTCCAGCAGCGGACAGAAATTCAGCAAGAATTGAATTGTCGCAGATATCACCCCAAGTTGACGTTAACGTCAACTTGGTGGCAGTTCTTCAACGAGTACGGCGACACTCGGAGCGGTGACCGCCTTGCCGCCTCTTTGTCCTACATCAACAGGTGTATGCACTGGCCACACAAGTGAGCGTTCTCGCAGTATCCTTGACGCTGACTCACAAGGAGTAGCTATGTTCAAGAAAATTTTGATCCCAATCGACGGTTCTGACCTGTCGCTACGTGCCGCAGGCTGTGGCATTCAACTCGCGAAGGAATTGGACGCTGTTGTCGTGTTTGTTCACGCGCTTGCGCCTTACATCATTCCGTATTCAGCAGACGTTGCCATGCTCGACAGCAAAACGCAAAAACTGTTTGAGGACGAGGTTAAGGCGGGAGGGCAGACGTTACTTGATGATGTCAAACGACTCGCCACTGGCGCTGGCGTCGCGAGCGAATGCATTCAGGCACCAACGGGGCGACCTGAGGTGTTGATCGAAAAGACCGTTCGCGAACTGCATTGCGACTTGGTCGTGATTGCTACTCATGGCCGCGGCGCGATCGGGCGCTTTGTGATGGGCAGCGTCACAACGCGACTGCTTCCACACTGCCCGGTTCCAGTGCTGGTGTATCGCGATGAATCGATGTCCACTGAGTCGCACTGATTGAAACAACAGCGAGCGAAAAACCGCTCGCTGTTACACACTGTTACCGAGCGTTCATCGTCCGTTTGCAGGCGACGTCGAAACTTGTAACCACGCCAATCAAGGCGTAGTTCTCAGGAGACCGACATCATGCACGCGCACGTATCCCCGATGCTTTCCAATAATCGTCAGGGCGCATTGTCGTCGCCGTTTGCTGGCACATACTCAGCGCGTGACTATGTCCGGAACACCCCGCTCGATGAGATCGTCGCATTGGGCCGTGTACGCATGGTGACCGAAGGCACCGCAATTCACCG
>JBDSYI010000245.1:0-9796 GCA_039925745.1 Casimicrobium sp.
GTCAGGCGGTCTGCCCGGTCAACTGCTTCTACAAAACCGAAGACGGCGTCGTTCTTCATGACAAGGATTTGTGCATCGGCTGCGGTTACTGCTTTTACGCGTGTCCGTTCGGCGCGCCGCAATTCCCGCAGGCGGGCGCGTTTGGTTTGCGTGGAAAAATGGACAAATGCACGTTCTGCGCGGGCGGTCCAGAAAAGGACGGATCGAAAGCAGAGATCGAGAAGTATGGTCGCAATCGCCTGTCAGAAGGCAAGCTCCCGGCCTGCGCGGAAATGTGCTCGACCAAGGCGCTGCTCGCGGGTGACGGCGATGTGCTTTCCGACATTTATCGCGAACGCGTCATGCGTCGGGGCCGTGGTGGCGATTTGTGGGGCCATGCGACCGCGTACGGTCGCCCTGACACTAAGGCAACAGCGCCTGCGGTTCAATCCATTCCGCAAAAATCATGAAAAAACTGCTCATCTCCCTGGTCTCAATATCGGCGTTGGCATCACTGCTCGGTTGTGGTGAACAGCCACAAACTATTACCGCAAAGCCGGGTACGTCGGCAGCGAAGGCGGACGACCTGCCTTACGGCGCCGGCAAGCCATTTGCAGATCGCAACGCGTGGCAGCTTCAGCTTCGTGCGCGTGCCGACAATCAAAACGAATACAAGCGCTTCAATTGATTGGGCGCTCGAATCCCATGAGTCATGTCGTAAGGAGCCGTCTATGAAACACCTGTTTGTGTGTTTGACCGCGCTGCTGCTGGCTTGCGCCGTCAACGCGCAGCAAAGCAGTGGCCCTGTACTGCCGAAGGACGAGCTGATCAAGCAGCAGCAACAGCGTGTTGTTACCCAGCCCTACAACAACGCCCCGTTCTGGAAAGAGGCGCGCGGCGCAGTGGAGGGCTACACCAGCATTTCTGCGCCGGAAGCGGGCGTATTGATCCAGGATGGCGGACAAAACTGGCGCGCGCTGCGCAACGGAACGTTCTCCATCATCGGTGGTTGGGCGCTCGTGGCGATGATGTTGTTGATCGGCGGTTTCTATGCATGGAAGGGCACGATCCAGTTGCACGAGGCGCCAACCGGGCGCTTGATCGAGCGCTTTACGCTGCTGGAGCGCATGGCGCATTGGGGGACAGCTATTTCATTCTCCGTGCTTGCGATTACTGGACTCATCCTTGCATTCGGTAAGGCGCTGTTGATCCCGGTAATTGGTTTCACTCTGTTCTCGTGGCTCGCCATCATCGGAAAGAACTTGCACAACTTTTTAGGCCCACTGTTCCTCATCAGCTGCGTCATCACGTTTTTCATGTTTGTGCGCGACAATGTGCCCAAAGCCATCGATTTCAAATGGCTCGCAAGTTTTGGCGGCTTAATCAACGGCAAACATGTGCCGAGCGAAAAATTCAACGCCGGAGAAAAGCTATGGTTTTGGGGCGGTCTGATGTTGCTTGGCCTTGTAGTTGGCGCGTCGGGTTTGGTGCTTAATTTCCCCAACTTTGAGCAGACGCGAGCGACGATGCAATTAGCCAATCTCGTGCACCTCACCGGTTCAGTCATGTTCATGCTCGGCGCGATGGGGCATATTTACATGGGCACGCTGGGAATGGCTGGCGCGCTCGATGCGATGACAACGGGCGTTGTCGATGAGGCGTGGGCAAAAGAGCATCACGAGCTTTGGTATGACGATGTGAAATCAGGTAAAGTGCCAGCAAATCGTAGCGGCAACAGTGGCAACGCGACTGCTGGCGCTCAAAAACCGGTAGCCGTAGGAGGAAACGACTGATGAAATTCAATCACTGGGTAGTGCTTGTCCTGGGCAGCACGCTAACCGCATTGGCAATAGCCAAGCTGCCGCCACCTGCTCCGATGACCGACGAGCAGAAGGCGAAAGCTGAAGAAACTAAAGCCAAGGCAGCGGACGCGGCCAAGAAAGCTGCAGCCGATGATGCGCGCTATCAGGACAAGGTCGCTGCTAGGTATTTCACGGAAATGAAAGCTGCGGGCAAAACGGTTGCTCCGCCGACGTGGGTTCCGCCACCTGTAGTTGCGGTCGCCCAGCCATCCTCTTCTGAATCTCACGGCCAAAAGCAGGCGGTCGCCCCAAAAACGCAAGACACTGCGAATCCAGCTGCCGCTAAGGCAAGCTCTGGCGCTACGAACGCCAAACCGACGCCAGCAAAGGGCTAATTCTCGCGCGGGCAGTCGATACTCGACCGCTACGCTAGAATTACGAAGTCGGAGAGGTGGCAGAGTGGTTGAATGTACCTGACTCGAAATCAGGCTTACCGCAAGGTAACGGGGGTTCGAATCCCCCCCTCTCCGCCACCAAGTTCGCACGAATAAGAGCCACCCGCTGCGGTGGCTTTTTGTTATATGTTTTCCATGCGTACGAGCCTCTAGATTGACTCGACAGCTCCATAGAACCCGGGCGCCAATGACAGATACCTTTGAATCTCCAGGCGCGCTGCGCCGCATATATCCGCCAGCGAAGCTACGCTCGCTGGCCAAGCAAATTGATCACCTTGACGTTCATTGCAGGCGATTCATCGCGCTGTCGCCTTTTATCGTGATGGCGTCTGCGAACGCGCAAGGTGATCCTGATGCTTCGCCGCGCGGTGGCGCGCCGGGATTTGTGCATGTTCTTGACGAGCACACCTTGTTGATTCCCGATGCTCGAGGTAACAATCGGCTGGATTCGCTATCCAATCTGACGGAAGCCGGAGGGATCGGGCTGCTGTTCATGATTCCGGGGGTGGACGAAACCTTGCGTGTGAACGGTCGTGCCCGACTCGCCACCGATCCCGCGTCATTGACGCCATTCGCCGCCGATCCTAGGGTTCGGATGGCCATTGTGGTGACGGTAGTAGACGCCTATTTGCACTGCGCCAAGGCGTTGATGCGCTCGAAGTTGTGGCATCCAGAAACCTGGGTTGATCGAGCTTCGCTGCCAACGATGGGTGAGATGCTCAACGATCAGACTGGATCGCAGTCGCCGCCAGAATCTCCGGTGGAAATGCTGGCTCGTTACGCTGCCGACTTATAAAACCGGCGCAGCCTGCATCGCGTATTCATCGATCACATGTAAGCATTTGCCGAAAATTGCTACTAACACGAACAATCGCATTAAAATCGTCAGTCAAGCTTTAAAGGATACTGCTATGGATCGCCGCTCATTTGTCAAGGCCACCTCCGCGTTTTCACTGTCAGCCGCGCTGCCCGCTTTCGCGCAAACGCCGACTGCCGCCGTCGCTCGTGTGTTCAACCCACAAGCGGGTGACTGGCGAAACTTCGAGGTCGTGCATCGCGTTGAGCTGCTGAAGCCGATGGGGGCGACCCGAGTTTGGGTTCCGATCCCGGTGGTGGAAGATGGTTATCAGCGCAACCTTGCAACAAAGTGGACGTTATCGTCAGGCAAGGCAGAAAAAATGGTGGACGGCAATGGCGTCACCCTTTTGATGGTTGAGTTTGACGGTAAAGAAACGAAGCCTGTGATCGAAATGACCACGCAGTTGCAAACGCAGTCACGCGCCGTGGACTTGACCAAACCGGGCAACGCGACGCTCTCCGCAGCTGAAGCAAACAAATGGACAGCCGCCACCGAGCTGATGCCGACGGACGGCATCGTTCTCAAAAGAGCCCTCGAAGCGACCAAAGGCAAGACCACCGATATCGAAAAAGTTCGTGGCATTTACGAATGGACAATCGCCAATACTTACCGCAACGTTGAGGCCAAAGGCTGTGGCGTGGGCGATGTCAAAGCCGCGCTCGAAACTGCTAACTTTGGCGGCAAGTGCGCCGACAATAACGCCATTTTTGTGGCGCTGTGTCGCGCTTTGGGCATCCCCGCGCGCGACGTGTACGGTGTACGCATTGCGCCGTCCGTGTTTGGTTACAAAGAGCTGGGTGCAGGCAGCGCCAACATCACCAAGGCGCAGCATTGCCGCGCCGAAGTGTTTTTGACCGGTTTCGGCTGGGTGCCGATGGATCCGGCCGACGTGGGCAAAGTGCAGCGCGTCGAAACCGCACAGTGGATCAAAACGGTGGATCACCCTGTCGTTGCGCCCGTGCACAAGGCGTTGTTTGGCGCGTGGGAAGGCAACTGGATGGCCTACAACACGTCGCACGACGTGGTGTTGCCCGGTGCCAAAGGTCCGAAGCTCGCATTCCTGATGTACCCACAAGCAGAAACCTCGGACGGTCGTCTCGATCCGTACGATCCTGACAACTTCAAATACTCGATCACGACCAAAGAGATCAAAGCCTAGTGCCCATCTTCGTGTTCACTTTGTTGAACCGGAAAGCCGCAGTCTGCTGCGGCTTTTTTCTTTTGCTGTGGGCGTCGGTTTACGCTGGCGCAGCGCACGCGCAAAAGGGCAAGTGGTATTCCGAAAGCGACGTTGCGCCTGCCCTCAAGCTGAAGACAATCGACAATCAGGAGATTGATCTGGCGGCACTCAAGGGGCGCATAGTCATTGTCAATTTCTGGGCTACATGGTGCGCGCCGTGCGTGGCCGAAATGCCGTCGCTGCAGGCGCTTGGCGCACGCTTGGGCGAAAAAAATGCCGTGGTGCTTGGCGTGAACTACCACGAGTCACCACAAAAAATCAGCGATTTTCTGGCAAAGCATCCCGTCACTTTCCCGCTGCTGCGTGACCCATGGCAGGAAGCCTCGGGCGAATGGAAAGTTCGCGTGCTTCCGACCACGTTCATCGTCGATGCAGCCGGCGTGCTGCGTTACCGCGTCGTCGGTGAAGTGGACTGGGGAAGTAAGGATGTGGCTGATCGGTTGAAAAAGATATTGGCTAGCGGCGCGACGAGCAAAACGCCATCACAGCGTTCCGCAAAAGGCGAGCTGAAGAATTTGGCCGCTCACGCTGGATGATGCTGTTATAGCTTTTTCATGAAAGCGCCTTTGATCAGGGGCTGATTCGTAATTTAAACGATTGTCGATATTGTCCGATTTGCGGCGCTAGCTCCGGTGAAATGGGCATTTCACCGAAAAGCTGTTAGTTGGTACTACGGTTGCGACAGCCACTTCTGCCTTCGCTCGAGTGCTGCCGCCTCAGTCCCTTCGAGCGGAAGCCATACGGTGTCTGCGTTCGGTGCTGGCACCGTAAGGGTGGTCTCGCGCAACAGATCGTGGCGGAAGTACGAAATCGGAATCGATGCCCCCGCTTTGAAACGCGCCAGATGCTTGCTGAGGCTCAAAGCATTGGCGCGCAGGCCGTCGATCGCGATGAGCGTATCGCTCGCACTCAAGCCCGCCTGCCAAGCGGCGGAGCCAGAAAGCACCCCCTTGATGACCGGCAATCCCGCGCCTGAATCGCCGCCCGTCACCAGGCCCAGCGTCCGCGTGTTCGTCTCAAGGGTGGGCTCGTCACGACCGCCGCGATCAGCCGCGCTGGCGCTGGCACGAACGCGATAGCTGACGCCATACGGCGCGAAGAGTGCGGACCAATCGGGATCGGTGGTGCCGTTGACCCAAGCGTCAAGAAGTGGGGCAACGTCGCGTCCCACATAGCTGGAAATCAACGCAAAAGGGTCTTCCGGTACGCCGACGCCAGTCTTGCCAAAATCGCGCCAAAGTCCTCGCATGACGTCGTCCAGCGAGCTCGCGGAGTCGTCCGCTCTCAGCGTCAAATCCAGCGCCAAAGCCACGAAACTACCACGCAGGTAGTAGCTGAACTGCGAGTTCGCGGCGTTCTCATCGGCGCGGTAATACTTGACCCACGCATCGAAACTGGCTTCTGCGGTCGATTGCAGCTTCGTGCCCGGGGCCCGCAACAGCGAAGTCAGGCGACGACCAATAAGCTTCAGATAATCGGCCTCGGTGATCAGTCCGACGCGCTTCAACATCAGCTCGTCGTAGTAGCTCGTGAAGCCCTCAAAAATCCATAACAAACGCGTGTAGTTTTCGCGAGTTGTGTCATACGGTGTGAAGGCAGCGGGTTTGATCCGCTTGACGTTCCACGCGTGGAAATATTCGTGACTGATGAGGCCGAGCAGCTCGCGGTAGCCTTCGGAAATGCTGGCGTCACCGACCGCGGGCAAGTCGTTTCGCGGACAAATCAGCGCTGTGCTAGCTCGATGTTCGAGGCCACCGTAACCGACATCAACGACGTGAAGCTGAAAAACATAGCGATCAAAAGGCGCACTTTTGTCGCCAAACAAATCGCAATGACCCTGACAAATTCTCTGGCTGTCAGCTTTCAGGCGTTGCAGATCGCCACGATGCTTTCCTGAAATCACAAACCGGTGCAGCACGCCGCCCGCCTCAAACGTGAACTCATCAAAGTCAGCGCATTCGAGCGGATGATCGATCAGCTCATCGTAGCTTTCTGCGCGATATTGACCGAAACCGTGCGCGTCAACCCGCGTCGGCGTCATCGAAGTGGCGCAACGCCACGCCTGACCTTCGGCGAATGTGGGAGCCTTAAGATCCAGCGTGTATGCGGCTTGCGGCGCGTTCGTATCCTGCAACAGCGCTGCCGCTGGATTGACAAATCCACGCGAAGCATCGAAATAACAGCCACGTACCGAGCGATCCCACGCATACACGCGGTAGCTCACCGTCACCAGCTCGCCAGGCACACAGGCAAGCTGCCACGTTGCCTTATCGACCTTCTCAGTTTTGATCTCATGCCCCGATTGTTGCGCCGACAGCGTCACCACATGCCGTGCAAATTCGCGCATCAAATAACTACCGGGAATCCAGGACGGCATCGCCACGCGCTGATCCGCAGTGGGCGAAGGCAGCGTCATTGCAATGTCTAGCAGGTGACCCGCGGGATCGGCAAAGGTGAGTGTGTAATGTGGCATGCGTGGGTAACGATCACCGCCAGTGGCGGAAACGAATGGCAAAAAAACTGGCGCCCCGAAGACGAATCGAACGTCCGACCTACCCCTTAGGAGGGGGTCGCTCTATCCACTGAGCTACCGGGGCACATTGCAATTGTTGCAAAAACGGCAGGCGCGGCGACAAAAGCGGTCATGCTGCGCTGAAGTCCGGTCGCTACACTAGGCGCATGACATCGACACGACGATTTTTATGAGCGGTGCCGCCAGCAACGCTAACGAGCCGACCGCGACCCCTGTCGCGGTGATCGGCGCGGGGTCCGTAGCCGTTATAGGCGCTGGTTCATTCGGCACCGCGCTCGCTATCCAGCTCGCGCGACGTGGCTCACAGACGCGCCTCTGGGGGCGAAACGCGATCGAGATGGCGGATGCGGATCGCATTCGTCACAACCCACGCTACCTCGCCGATTGTGAGTTTCCGATGACGCTCGTCGCAACGGGTGATCTCGATGCAGCACTTCGTGACGTGGAAGACATCGTGATCGCCACCCCGAGCCACGCATTGCGAGCCACCGTGGAAATGCTCAAACCCAGATTGGTCGCCGGGCAGGGCCTGGTGATTGCATGCAAAGGATTCGAACCTGGCAGCGGGAAGCTCTCGCATGAAGTGGTGGCGGACGTGCTCGACGTGTCGCATCCCTACGCCGTGTTGTCCGGCCCGACGTTCGCCAATGAACTGGGGCGCGGCTTGCCAACGGCGGTCATCATTGCGTCGAAAAATGATGAGTTCGCCAAACGCGTGGCGCATCGGTTGAACGGCGGCGGTTTCCGGGCCTATACAGGGCACGACGTCATCGGGGTTGAGTTGGGTGGAGCGGCAAAAAACGTCATTGCTATCGCTGCGGGAACGTCCGATGGATTGGGCTTCGGCTCGAACGCGCGGAGCCTCCTCATTACGCGGGGGTTGGCTGAAATTCGTCGATTGGGAGAAAAAATGGGTGCAGAAAATGAGACTTTGATGGGCCTCGCGGGACTGGGCGATCTCGTGCTCACCTGCACCGACAATCAGTCGCGCAACCGTCGCATGGGGCTGTTGTTGGCGACGGGAAAATCACTCGCGGAAGCAACGGCAGAAATCCAGCAAGTGGTGGAAGGCGTGAAGGCCGCGCCGGAAGTGCATCGACTGGCGCAGCGCTACGGCGTCGCGATGCCGATCACTGAGGTAGCTTGCGCGGTAATTGACGGACGCATGACGCCGCGTGAAGCGTTCGCCACGCTGGCGTCACGTTCGGTGCGGGCGGAGGCGAAATGAGCGGCACCTGGACTTTGCTCGAATCACATCGAGCTTCAATTTCGAATATGCGAATGGCTGACGAATTTGGAAAGGACGCGAAACGCGCGACGAACTTTTCGCTGGAAGCGTCGGGACTGTTCCTCGACTATTCAAAAAATCGCATGACCGCCGAGACGAAATCGCTGCTGCTTGCGCTGGCGCGCGAGCGCGGCGTTGAAGCGCGGCGAAATGCGATGTTCGCTGGCGAGCACATCAACACGACCGAGAATCGCGCGGTGATGCACGTGGCTTTACGAGGGCGCGGCGCGAGGCGCTACCGCGTTGACGGGCAAGACGTCATGCCAGAGGTCAAGCGCGTGCTCGAACAGATGCAACGCTTCTCGCATCAGGTTCGCGACGGGGTCTGGAAGGGCTACACCGGCAGCGCGATCACCGACGTCGTGAACATTGGTATTGGCGGCTCGGATCTCGGCCCACAAATGGTGTGTGAGGCGCTGCGGACGTACATTCCGCAGGGGCTCAACGTTCATTTCATCTCGAACGTTGATGGTGCGGCGCTCGATCGTGTGCTCTCTAGCGTGGATGCTGAGACGACGCTTTTCATCGTTGCGTCGAAGACTTTTACGACGCAGGAAACGCTTACCAACGCGACATCCGCGCGCCGCTGGTTTCTCGAAAACGGTGGCACGCAAGCGGATGTGGCGAAGCATTTTGTTGCCGTCTCGACCAATGCGGCGGCCGTCAAAAAGTTTGGTATCGACACCGCCAATATGTTCGAGTTTTGGGACTGGGTCGGCGGCCGCTATTCGTTGTGGTCGGCGATTGGATTGTCCATCGCGATCGCCATTGGCATGGATGCGTTTGAGCAATTGCTCGCGGGTGCGAACGAAATGGACGAGCACTTCGCAACTGCGCCGCTTGAGAGTAATTTGCCTGTGCTGCTGGCGCTGGTGGGCATTTGGAACGTGAATTTTTTAGGCGCCACGAGCCAGTGCGTCGCGCCCTACTCGCAGGATTTGCATCGACTTCCCGCGTACTTTCAGCAACTTGAAATGGAGAGCAACGGCAAGTCGGTAGATCGCGACGGCAAGCCTTTGACCATTGCGAGTTGTCCAGTGATTTGGGGCGAGCCGGGCACCAACGGTCAGCACGCGTTCTTTCAGTTGCTGCATCAGGGCACGAGTGTCATTCCGGTGGACTTCATCGCCGCGCTGCAAGCGGATTCGGAGCACGATCTTGACGCCGCGCATCATCGGCTATTGCTTGCTAATTGCTTCGCGCAATCGGAGGCATTGATGGTTGGCAAGAACGCAGAGAAGGTGCGTGCCGAATTGTTAGCTTCCGGCATGAGTGACGCTCAAGTTGCCGCGTTGACGCCGCATAAAGTCTTCGCTGGGAACCGACCGAGTAACACCATTCTGCTAGATGAGCTAACGCCTAAATCACTGGGTGCGTTGATCGCGCTCTACGAGCACAAAGTTTTCGTGCAGGGCGTTATCTGGAACGTCAATTCGTTTGATCAGTGGGGGGTAGAACTGGGTAAGCAGTTGGCGAAAACCATTGATGGCGAACTGAAGTCGGGTGCCATCTCAGGGGCTCATGATGGATCAACGACCGCCCTGTTGCGGCGAGCACTGACCCACGGCTGAATTTCGTAGAGGGTGTATGGGAGCGGCTTTGCCGCGATTGTGCAGACGCAACCTTTCGCGGCAAAGCCG
>JBDSYI010000246.1:0-4254 GCA_039925745.1 Casimicrobium sp.
TGCTGGAGCCCGATCTGAGCGAATGGGATTACGGCGATTACGAGGGCATCACCACCGCCGCAATCCGCGCCGAACGCCCCGACTGGCGGCTCTTCGAGCATGGCTGTCCAAATGGTGAATCGCCAGAGGCCGTCGGCGAACGAGCAAACCGCGTGATCGTACGGATTCAGCAGGTTCACGGTGCGTCAGGCAATGTGCTCATCTTCGCCCACAGCGACATTTTGCGGGTGCTCGTGGCAAGATGGCTGCGACTGCCCGCGCTTGAAGGCCGCCGCTTTCTGCTCGCGACCAGCTCGTTAAGCGTTTTGGGCTACGACCATGATTTGGAGGAGCCAGCGATTAGAAGATTGAATCAGGCTGCTTCGGATGTTTTGGCGTCGCCGTAAAGCGAGCCCTCATTCGTAGTGACTCCACATGCGAAGGATCTTGACGATTTTTTGATCGGTGAGCACTTCGTAAACGAGTCGATGCTGAATGTTGATGCGGCGCGAATAGGCACCCGCGAGATCACCGACGAGCTTTTCGAAAGGCGGCGGATTCTGAAATGGATTTTCGGTGAGTACGACGAGCAGCGCCTGTGCGTTGGTTTTCAATCCACTCGCGGAAAGTTTCTTCGCGTCCTTCTGGGCATGCTTCGTGTAAACGAGCTGCCAGCTCACCAGTCGAGGGCCTTCGCGAGCGTCTCTGGCGCTTGCGCCATTCCCTCTTTGATCGACTCGCGCATGCCTTTGATCGACAGCAGGTAAAGCGTCTCTTGAATCGCGTTCCAGTCTTCCTCAGAGACGAGCACCGCGTTCGCGCGTTTGCCCGTGATCGCGATGGGCTCATGCGACTCCGCCGTCTCGTCGATAAGGTGATAGAGATTTGCCCGGGCTTCGCTTGCGGTTAGAACGGTTGCCATGTTGGTAGCGTACGTTTTTACGTACGTTTAGTCAAGTGGTATTTGAGTGGCACAGCGTTCGTGGGCGGTCGTTCACAGCAATGGCTAATGACCGCGGCAGTCGGCGGGCGTCAAGGGCGTCGCACGCGCTACGCTCATCCAGGGCATGGAACTCTAATCCGACTAGCACGACAAGGCAGACACTTGATAAGCAGCACCGTGTCGTCCCACTCAAAAGATAAACGCTACTCCTCCCCACCCTTCCCCCGCATCGCTTTCTTCATCGCCGCCTGCGCATCGCGCTGCCCTTCTTTTTCTTTGAGCACATCACGTTTGTCGTGATCTTTTTTGCCTTTGGCGAGGCCGATGTCGAGCTTGACACGGCCTTTTGAGTAATGCAGGTTGATCGGGACGAGCGTGTAGCCGCGCTCTTTCACCTTGCCGATCAATTTGTTGATTTCTTCGCGATGCAGCAGGCAGCGGCGCATGCGGATCGTGTCGGGTGTGATGTGCGTTGATGCGCTGTTGAGCGGGCTGATATGTGCGCCAACCAGCCACACCTGGCTGCGAATCACGCGGACGTACGCCTCTTTGATCCCGGCGCGACCGGCGCGAATGGCCTTGACTTCCCAGCCTTGCAGCTCAAGTCCGGCCTCATAGCGATCTTCAATGAAATAATCAAAGAATGCTTTTTTATTGTCGACGATGCTCATGGTGATGATTGTAGGGATGCGGGTGCGGATACCCGTGGCGTTGGGATGGAGGAAACGGGCGTGAAGCGTGTCGTGCGCAGCATCCTCGTGCCGCATTCGGCGGCTACGATGTACGTGCTGGTCAACGATGTGCCGGCATACCCGCAATTTTTGCCGTGGTGCGGCGGCGCGCGCATCCTGGAGCAGACGGACACGCAGATGCAGGCTGCTGTAGACATCGCTTATCTCGGGGTCAATCAAACATTTACAACGCGAAACACGTTGGCCGCCAACGAACGCATCGATCTTGCGCTAGTGAGCGGCCCATTTTCCAAGTTGTCTGGGCAGTGGCGATTTACGCAGTTGGGCGACGCAGGCTGCAAGGTGGAATTCGAGTTGCACTACGATTTTGACGGCCTCATCGGGGCCATCATCGCGCCGGTGTTTGATCGTATTGCGGCGACGTTTGTTGATGCGTTCGTGCGGCGCGCTGAGCAGTTGAATCCATGATACGGGTGACGCTTGTTTCGGCGTGGGCCGATCGAGTGGAGGAGCGGGCGATTGAATTGGCCGATGGTGCGACACTGGGAAATGCGCTGGCCGCGTACGGCTTTGCGGATCCGGCGCAGGCCGACGTTGGCGTTTGGGGGAAATCCGTTCCGCTTTATACGCCGCTCAAAGACGGCGATCGCATCGAACACTATCGCCCGCTGATTGCCGATCCGAAGCTCGCGCGCCATCGTCGCGCCAATGAGCAAGGCTATCGATGGCAGGGGCGGACACGGCGGGTGGCGAAGGCGAAACAGGCGACTGAATCGTCGGCGTAATTTAGCTCAAGAAAACGATCAGCTTTTTCATGAAACAACGACTGATCGGGGGCTAAAGCACGTTTTTTTCAAAAGTCGGTTTACGCCGTTTTTCGACTCCAGCCCCGGTAAATACGTGATTTCACGTGAAAGCCATATACATTTGCCAACGGCAAATCGACGTTGTCCCCCTACGGTAACGTCATTCCACATGTGCCGTTGAGATAACCGCGGACAGCCAACCAGGTGCTCCGTGGTGCACCCGGCGCGGTTGCTCCCGCCACCACGGCGTCACCAGTCAGACCCAGCGCTGTCCGAAGCAACATCAAGCCATCAGTCGTCGCCAACACCTGCCCGTCACCATCAATATCCAACGGGATCACGCCGCCGACGGGCACGCGCTGCGCATCGACGAAATTCGCCACGGCGCTTCCGATGATCCGCGTGGCACAAGCGCGAAAGGTCGAGCTTGCGGTCAGCGTGGCGCCGTCGAACCCAAGCAGTCGCCGCAGCACCAATTGCGCATCAGCTTTGTCGACGATGCCATCGCCGTCCGCATCGACGTTGCAGGTCACGCCGGCTACATACGGCCCGCAACTATACAAATGCACGTTGTACGAACCCGTTGCGTCGGCGCTGCTGCCCCACGTGGTCACATCGATGTAGTGGGTGCCGGTAGTGCTGAGTTGAAACTGTTGGATGCGTGAGTCACGACTGGAGCCGGAGACAATATCGTCGTTTTCAATCAATACTTCGCGATTTGGGCCAAGCAAATAAACGTATGGATCGAGCACGGCAGGCAAGGCGGTTGTACTGGTGACATCAATCGATACAACGTCACCCGCTACCGCGTCAAAACTGTAACGAACCGTATTAAATTCCGGCCCGCGCACGCCGCCATGACAGTAGTTTTCGGGATGCGCCACGTCGAGCGATCCAGCCTTTGTTTCGTCCATCAGAATTGGCGTGACCGTCGCGCAGTCAACCTCGGTGATCCGTACCGACACGGCCGCCGGTGCGACGATTAGCGCCGACGGCGACGGTGCATTCAGCCGCAGCGCAAAGGCACGCGCACCCTGCTCTCCCGGACGGTAGATGATGGGCACGGTCACAGTTCTGTCGGTCGTGTCATTCGCGGCCCAGGTCAAGGTAGCGGGTGATGGTGCGGAAAAATCGACGCCGGCGACTGCGCTGCCATTGTCAGCGACCACCGATACGCTGACCGGCTGCGAGGCTCCACCGATGCGGCTGACGGTAAAGCTGACGTTGCCGTCGTTCTCGCGCAATGTGGCCGCCTGTTCATTCCATCCCAGGCGAGCCACCGATCCGATCACTGCATCCAGCGAATTCGACACATCCAGCAAGCCAGCGCCACAGTTTGCAGTCGTGCAATTACTGCCGCTCGGGAACGCCCGCGCACCCGCGCGCAGTGCCAAATGCGTCTGATTAACAGTCAGCGTCGGAACCTCCGCCTGCACCAGCGCCGCAGCCGCAGTAACGTGTGGCGCGGCCATCGAGGTGCCGCTCTTAACGCACGATCCGCTAATTGGCCCACTGGTTGACAGGATGTCGACACCCGGAGCGGTGAGCGCAACGCCGGTTCCAAAATTGCTAAACCACGCGCGCGTGCCAGTAATGTCGGACGCTGCGACGGCAAACGCGCCGCGACAATTCGCCGGCGCAGAGGACGACACGTCTGCGCTAGAATTGCCAGCCGCCACGACCGGCAGGATGCCCTTGCCGCGCAAAGTATCGAAAGCCTCCTGATAGGCACCACCACAAGCGCCCGAACCACCAAAGCTCATGTTGATCATGCGCACGGGATTGGGGTTGATCGCAACGCCGACTACGGGTTCGCCCGCGAGCCACAACATAG
>JBDSYI010000247.1:0-3467 GCA_039925745.1 Casimicrobium sp.
CGAACATGGCATCTCCTGATGCGGTAAATAGTCTATTGATTATCCCCTGTTCAATGGTTAGCACAGCTTTATCGACACAAAGGACAAGCGATTCAGGCAGGCAATTTGCCGTTCAACTTTCTGCCGAAAGCACCATTTTATGGGGGTTAAATGCTTATTTTATGCAATATTGACTATAAGCTTTTTGTTCGTTCAGCCCCGGAGAAATGGCGCATTCAGGGAAAAGCTATTGAAGCGTGAAGCCTCTGTTTTGCTTATCATGCGCGACAGAAAGGATCTCCATCATGAATCCACACAAAACTTGGGGCGTGCGCCTGGGAATGACAATCTTCTGGCTGTCATTCGTTCTGATCTTCGGTTTGACCGGCTGGTTTTATGGGCAGCAACCTGTGTCCGCCACGCTTGGCAACTGGTGGATGGCGCGCGACTATCAGGCAACGCCGGCGACCGTCGTGGAACGAACGGGTAAGGACGCCGACGGCGAGTTCAAGTGGTTGGCCGCTCGCTACGACGTCGGCGGCAAGACCCGAGAAACGAGCCGCATGACGGTGCTCGACGATGAGGCGATTGACGAGCCCGCCAATGACGCCGTTCAGGCGGCGCTGCGTCCAAATCTCGCCACTGAAAAACCGATCACGGTATGGGTCAGTCCGCGCGATCCCGAGGTTGCCGTCGTGTCGCGCGATTTACCTTTGACAGCACTGTTCGCGCGCGTGCCTATGGCCATTGGATTCGCGCTGTTTGCACTTGCGGGTGTCAGTGGTGCGCTCGGTGCGATATTCAGTTTCGGCTACTACAAGAAGCAGTTTGACGTCATTGGTTTGTGGGTTTTCGCGGCGCTGTGGTGTGGCTTCATTTTCCCGGTGTTGCTGTTGGTTCTGTCGCAGTCGTCGATTGAAACGGGGGCAGTTGTGGTCGTCGGACTATTTGCGGTGATCGGTGTCTTTATGCTTTGGGGCGCGATCGCCGCAACGATCACTGGCAAAGGCGGCGAGGGTTTTAAGATGTCCGGCAGCAGACGCTCAAAGCTACCTGCGTCCGCGATGGCGACGAGCTATGGTTTCAAAGCTGGTAAGCCAATCACTGGCAAACCCGTCAGCGGTAACGTCAAACGCGGAGGCATGGGCGGGCGCGGTGGCGGCGTGGACGGCAGCTAGGGCGTTCTATCCCATTGCAGCAAAGTTAGCAGCAATTTTGCAACTGGATTGATCTCAAGAACTGCACGAAAGCATCGAGCAACCCGCCTTGTGTCGCGCCCAGTCGGGACGCTTTTGCGCAAACGATTCGCGACCCAGTTGTTCATCGTATGGATGGCGCATGACGTCGAGCAATTCGCTAATTTTTGACGTGTCGCCCGCGTGCGCAGCGTCGATCACCTGTTGCGCGAGATAGTTGCGGAGCACGTATTTCGGATTCGCTGCGTTCATGCGAGTTATGCGCGCCACCTGCTGTTCCGGCGTTGGGTTTTGCTCATTGCAAAGCGCGGCGTAACGCGCGAACCACGCGGCGAATTTTTCGCGCGATTGCTGCCACTGGCCTTCAAGATAGAACGCATCGGCAAACTCATCCGCATGACGCGCTGTGGCCAACGTGCGGAAGAAAATGGTCATGTCAATCTCTGCATCGTTCATCAGCATGAATGCATCATCGACGAGATCGCCTTCCGCATCGCTCCATTGGTACAGGCCAAATTTCTCGGAGAACACACGCGTAATTTCGATGCCGTACGTTGCCTCAAATTTAGCGAGCGACGACGCTAGATCCTCGGCACTCACACCCAGCGTCGCCAACGCATCACCCAATCGCGCGAGATTCCATTGCGCGACGCCGGGCTGCCGACCAAACGCATAGCGCTTGCCGCCAGCATCGGTCGTGTTCGGTGTCCAGCCCGGATCAAAATTGTCCACCCAGCCGTAGGGGCCGTAGTCAATCGTCAAACCGAGAATCGACATGTTGTCGGTGTTCATGACACCATGCACAAAGCCCACGCGCATCCACTGTGCGATGAGTTTTGCCGTTGATTCGCAGACCTCACCGTACCAGGCCACGATGCGCTCATTTTCGGGAAGCGCCGCCAGATGTGGGAAGTAGTGCTTGACCGTGAAATCGACCAGCTGTTTGAGCAACGCGGTGTCGCCACGCGACGCTGGCAACTCAAAGTGGCCGAAGCGAATGAACGTCGGCGCGGTGCGACACACAATCGCGCCGGGCTCAGGCGCAGCGTTGCCGTCGTAGAACATGTCCCGCTCAACCTCGTCACCCGTCAGCACCAGCGACAACGCACGCGTCGTTGGCACGCCCAAATGGTGCATCGCCTCACTGCACAAAAATTCGCGAATTGATGAGCGCAAAACGGCGCGACCATCTGCGCGGCGTGAATAAGGGGTTGGGCCAGCGCCCTTGAGCTGCAGCTCGTAACGTTGCTTATCGGGCGCGATGATTTCGCCCAGCAAAATCGCGCGACCATCGCCGAGCTGCCCCGCCCAATTGCCGAATTGATGCCCGCCATAAACCGTGGCGTACGTCTCCATGCCGGGCAGCGTGCCATTGCCAGAGAGCGCGTTTACAACAGCCTCCGTTTGCAGCTCTGCTTCGCTTAAGCCGAGCATCGCTGCGACCTCGGGCGAATGGGCAATCAGTCGCGGCGCAGCGACCGGCGTCGGATCGACACGTGACCAGAACGCGCCTTGAACTTGACGCGAATGATTTTGCTCGTTAGCGTCGCCGGGGAGTTCGTTGAGGAAGCGATTATCAAATTTCAGCATGAGATTGCTCCCTCCCCTTCAAGGGGAGGTGATTGGTGCCGAGTTAAACCAGCAGCGAGTTAACCCGCTTCACATACGCCGCTGGATCGTCCGGCAGCCCACCTTCCGCGAGCAGCGCTTGATCAAAGAGAATGTGCGCAAGGTCATCAAAGTGCGTCGAATCGACGAGCTTTTTCACCAATGGATGATCGGCGTTCACTTCAAGAATCGGTTTCGTCTCAGGCGCATCTTGCCCAGCCTGTTTGAGCATTCGAGCGAGTTGCGTGGACATGCCGTGATCCTGCACGACGAGGCAAGCGGCGGAATCAACTAATCGCGTCGTGACGCGCACATCTTCTGCCTTGTCTTTCAACGCAACCTTGAGCTTTTCGAGCGTTGGTTTGAACGATTCAGCGGCTTCTTCGGCGGCTTTTTTCTCGGCGTCGTCCTGCAACTTACCGAGGTCCACTGCGCCTTTGGCCACCGACTGCAACGGCGTGCCGTCAAACTCATGCAGATAGCCGAGCGCCCATTCGTCAACGCGATCGGTCATCAGCAAAACTTCGATGCCTTTTTTCTTGAAGACCTCAAGCTGAGGGCTGTTTTTTGCGGCGGCGAGGGTGTCGGCGGTGATGTAGTAAATCGCCTCCTGACCTTCCTTCATGCGGGCTTTGTAGTCAGCAAAACTAACGCTCACTGTGTCGGTCGTTGACGAGGCGAAAC
>JBDSYI010000248.1:0-9233 GCA_039925745.1 Casimicrobium sp.
CCAAGCTAGCGCAAATTGGCTGTGTTTACAACAACAACGCCAGCGACACCAAGCACTACAAAACCGCCACCTGCAAAACCTCAGTCGATCAACAAAAATCGACCAAATGCATGAAGGCTGGAACAAGCGAAATTTACACTTTCCATAAATCAAAAGCAGGCATCCTCGGATGTGATGATTTCATCGGGCGTGCCACTGAAAATCTCTGTTTTTCGCAGGCCGGATTTGACGCGTGCAAGGTGGCAGTCGATAAAAAGCAGCTGACCAAATGTGTCAACTCAGCGACCAAAGAAATCTACGCCCACGTGCCAACCAAGGCCGAAAAATTGACCAAGCTAGCGCAAATTGGCTGTGTTTACAACAACAACGCCAGCGACACCAAGCACTACAAAACCGCCACCTGCAAAACCGAATCTTCGTACAAACAGTGCGAGGCCATGGTCGACAAGATCGATCTTCTCGACTGCGCGCTAAAGACTCAGTAATGGATCGCCCAATCGGCCGCGGGCACATCCCGCGCCGTCGCGCGCAGAACCCGGGCTAGACGAATCGGACTAGTCGCTGAAAAGTAAACGCAACATGACCAACCCAATAGCTCATGTGCGGTGCACGCTGATGGTTGTGAAACTCAGCGTGCCCTATGCCAGTGGGCGGTGGGCAGAACGCACAGATGCGTTTGTTAATAGGTCCAGCAACGCCGCGCAATTGGGCGCGCTGGTGCCGGTTCCATTCGGGAGCCGACCGTTGGTGACGGGGTGCGAGATGACCTCGACCGCTACATGGATGAAGTCGCGTTCGGTCAGCACCATGTCCGCACCAGCTAATGCGATTTAATCTGCGGGTAATTTGTTCCCAAACGCTCGCACGGGCGAAAAAAATCGAAGTGTGCAGTGGCTGTTGCGGCTTCTGCCGATCGCCGTTGCGCTGCCTAATTGGCAAGTGACTCGCACAGCGGATTGATCCGAGCCCGCAGCGCCTGCGGGTCGGTGCCCTTCGGGCAATCTTCTTCACCGCAAGCTATGGCGTCAACGCGCCACGCTGATTTGCCGCGTTTCAAGCTGGCTGCAACCGGTTCAAGCCGGTTTTTTCCGTTGCGAGATTGTGGCTCGACCGCGAGCCAGCCTGCAACGGGTGAAACGCACAGTTCTTTGACAACAAAAATCAGGTCGCTGTTGGTAGCGTCATAAGTGGCTAAATGCGCTCTCAATGCATCCATGATTTGAGCGCGCTCAGCGCTGCCTTTTGCCGGCTCGTACCAGAGCGGCGACGCCCCGCAAATGCTACCGATCAGTAGCGCGAGTGCGAATGCCACTGGGCGAGATCGCCGGGCGTATTTCGCTGCTCCCGTGGTCATTTAGTTGAAGCCGTTCGATCCGACCTGCCGGTCAATGCCGCGAAATTTGCCGCTAACGGTCATCTTAGTTTTCGTTTTCTCTTCAAAGAGATCAACTGAAAACTCGCCTTCGATGTCCTTGCCGGAAACGGTGGTGAAGTTCACGTACCCTTTGTCGTTGCTGCCGCCTTTGCTTTCGAATTCACCGTCGTTTTTTATCGTTGCCCAATCGGGGCTCATAATGTTCCGCGCAGCTTTGGTGAAGCTCACACGGCAGCCGCTAGACTGGTTACGCGTAGTGATAAAACGCTGCGGTTTCTTGGGCAGCGGGCACGAAATTAGAAATTGATCGGCATATCCCTTTGGCGGTGGATAACTGCTGAAGCCCTTGCTGGCTGCCGTGATCGTCACTGTGCCGCTGAAAGGGACAGGGATGACCGTGATGCCGGCGTGGTCAGACTCCCACGCTTTGCCATCGACTGTGGCGGTGAAGCTTTGTTGCGCGTGAGCACTCGCGGCAAAGCCGAGTGTTCCTACCGCCGCTGCCGCGATGGCAACGGTGCGGATGAACGTATTGATTCTGAATGACTCCACGATATTCCTCAGGGTTAAGTTGAATGGCGAGCGGAAGTCAGGGTGAATGCCCGCGCCGCGGTTCGTAATCAAATTCGCTAATGTTTCGATGGCGTCGACGCGACCAAAGTCGCGCCTACCGTCGCATCGTTACAACGTCATAGAGTCGCTACTGCAACACCAACTCAACGCGCCGGTTTTTCGCCTTACCCGCATCGCTCGCATTCGATGCGACCGGAGCAAGGCTGGCAACACCGTTTGCAGTGAGGCGATCACGGGCAATGCCGTAATCTTTGCTCAGCGCTCCCGCCACAGCGTCGGCGCGTCGCTTGCTTAGGTCCAGGTTTGCGGGCAGATTGCCAACGTTGTCGGTGTGACCGACGACGTGTAGTTTGAGCGAACCTTGCTGCTTCAACAACGTGCCAATCTGCTCAAGGGAGGCTTTGCTTTCTGCTTTGATGTCGGCTTTGTTGGTGTCAAACAAAATGCCATACACCGCGACCTTGCCGGTCGCCGTCAGGCTTTGGCCCATCTCGGATGCGGTGAGTGTTTCCATCGACTGTTCGCGCTCTTTTCCCTGAATGCTCACGACGAAAACGCCCGCATGCGCGCGGTATTCCGCCTGCATGCAGTCGGACGAAACGTCGCCTGGTCGCCAGGTCATGATGGCGAGCGCCGAGCCGGTGGATTTGTTGTCAAGCACGGCATAACGAACGTCCCCGATTCCTTGTCCGGCGCCGCAATAGGCGGGCGTCCGCGCGCCGACAGAGGTGAAATACGTCGCGGGCATCAACAGGCTGGAAAAGTGATATTTACTGATGTCAGACGTGCGGCCGCAGGCTTCTCCCGCGCACTCGTAGACCGTTTCAAAACCGGCGGGTTTCGTTGCCTGTTGATAGTTGCGCAACACCTCCAGCGCGCTTTTGCCTGCAGGCGTGATGTATTGCAGTGAAACGCGCTGACCGGAGCGATCTAGCGTTTTTGGCGCGGCTATTTTGTCGTTGATGTTTGCAGTTTTCGATATCGGAAACTTGACTTCATCGTAGGAGGCGTCGTCACGATAGACGAGCACTGAACCGGCATAACGCGAAAGTCCCGGTGGATCAGAAAGACCTTTCAGATCTGCAGTGGGAACGGGCGTCAGGCCATGTGCCACTGTGCCTACAAGCAGAAGCAAACTAGCGGTGAGGACACGGGCTTTGGCGCGTTGGACGGGATGGAAATAGAGATGCATTTGGTACTTTCTGTTGGCTGTGGAGCGATAGACGCAAACAAACGGAATTGCCGACATGGGTGCTGAGCGATCAGCACAAACGCGGCCTCCGAGGTTTAGCAATTACGGTTTCAATTTCAAACCGCAGCGCAGCACCAAATAGTCACGAATGGCCGCCCACGTCGCCCGCGTCGCACCAACGCCGGTCGCGTTTTGGATGACCGAGTTGCCAGTCATTCCCATCAGTGCTCGACTGAGCAACAGCCCGTCGGTCGTTGGCAGCACTTTGCCATCGCCGTCAATATCCATGGAGCAGGCAAAGCCGGGCATGCTGTCGTTGGTCATGCGCACCAAAGAGAAACCAGAACTGAATGGACTGCCGCCGGCGGCGACCAGTTTGCCATCGTCCTGCACCAGCAGATTGCCCATTCGGTAGGTTGACTGCGACTGCGGGATCGTGAAGACGCCATTGGTGCCCCAACTGGTGTCCGGCACGCCAAGCGATGTGAATCGCTCTACGCGTTTCGTGGTGCAAGACGCTCCGTCGCTGCCATAGCAATATTGAAAATAAAATTTGCCGTCGTTGCTCGCCACGAAATTGTGCGCCTGAACCGAGCCAAACAACGTCGGTGCTACGGGGCTGCCAGTGGCGTAGTAGGCGCCAACGTAGCCCCAAAAGACTCCCACTGTGAGGTTCGCAAAGTTCAGCTTGAAGCGTGAACTGATCATCGCTTCGCCGTAAGCTTCTGGCGGGGCTCTGGTGCTTGTTCCTGCCACGATAAAGCTACCATCCGGCAGCGGCATCAACTGCGCGGGGTAGTCGTCGTAGTTGCTGATGAAGGTGCGGTTCGCTAGCAGCGTTGCGCCGGCTGGGTTCAGCGCGCCCATGCAGACAAAGTAATAAGTTCCGCCAGCGTTTATTTGGCACGGCCCCAAATACACAGTGCTGCCGTCAGGGCGAATCGAAAGGTCCACAAGATATTGTTTACCCGTAGCGCCACTAGGCGCAGCCAGAACCTTCACGCCCACCAAGCCCTCCGCCGTCGACGAGTTGACAAAAGTTGCGTCGGGCGTGCCGTCCGCATTGAGCGCGAGGATGGCCATGTCCGATCCGCCTGCGGGCGTGCTGCGCGGCATGCCGAGCGCGAGTTTGACCTTGCTGTCCGACCCCACGCGAAGCCGACCAACCTTGATATTGCCTATGGCCGTTACGAAGGGCGCGTAGCTGCCGAAGTTGGTCTCATGCACCCCCGCCGCACTAAATCGTGTCACGCAAAAGTTATCGTTCGCGTTGGGAGCGGGGCGGCATATGCCCGCAATCACTAGCGCTTGCGTATTGGGATCAATGTCGAGCCCGGTGACACCGCGAATGTTTTTTTCGGAGCCCGCTGGGCCAAAGGCGACGCCTGACGTGCCAAAAGTGCTATCGACGCTACCGTTGGCGTTGAAACGAGTCAGACAAAACCCGGTGACGCCGCCCTGAAGACAAACCGAAGCCACCACGATTTTTTGGTCCGCAGTCAGTACCGTTCGACCCTCCGTTGTCTGTTGGGCGGATCCTGGTGGGATGAAAGTCACGATCCCGTCAGTGTCAAAAGTGGTGTCCAGATCGCCGGGTACGGCGATGACCTGCGCTGCCACGCAAAGCGAAAAAAGCACGGCAAGCCAACGGGAAATTGACGGGCCGAGGGTGAGTTGTGAGGCGTTCATGGAGTCATTCCTTTGCCAGCTTGATGATGGAAGTAAGGAATAGACGTAAAGGCGCTAAATCGCCGACATTAAAGCGCTGAGTTTGCTACAAGCTAGGCAGATTCGGCATTCGCCAAGGCGTGGTTCGACTCCGGGTATAAGCGCTGTCAACCGCGTCCTCTGCGACGCGGATCGCGGTCGTATCACCCTGAACATGGGCATCGACGTAAGCCAGCAGCGCGGCAAACTGCGGCGGTGCGCCGCCAGCGCGATTGAACATTTCGCGGGCTTCTAGTGCTGACTTCTTCGCTGCGTCCCGATCAAAGCGACTTTCGTAGAGCGCTCGCTGAAGCCACAGCGTCGCATGACGCGGCGTGTCGCCTTCCGAGGTTTCGGTCATCAGCTTGAAGCGAGTGGCGAGCAATTCAACGGCGCGTTTAGCGTCGCCATGGGCGTAGGTCAGTTGCGCCGCGGCGCGCTCGACGTTTGCAATCCGTTCAGGCTGCTTCACATTGCCTTTGATGAGATCGCTTTGTGCGCTTTGCAGCGCCGAGTCGGCGAGGTCAAGCTCGCCCGCGAACACGGCGACGTCAGTGACCATGCGGTACAGCACGGATCGATAGGTGCTGGGTGCGGGCATTGATTTCTCGATAGTCTGCAAGATCGCACTGATTTGCGCGCGTGCCGGCGGCTCCGATTTTTGCCCCGTCTGAAGTTCAATCAGCAACAGCTCTAGATCGGCAATCACTGTATCAATCGGCGCAACCCCGGCCTGTTGTTTGAGCGCCATCGCCAGTGCGCGCGCCTGCGTCAAACACCTGGAAAACTGAGCGCTCTCGCAAGCAAGCGTATTTAAAAGACTTTGCGCATTGCTTGAGAGCTTATTGTTCGCGCCGAGCAGCGCCGTGGCATCAATCACAATCGAAGAGAGTCGCGCTTCGGCGCCGTCGTATAGCCCGAGCCGCAGTCGAATCTGTTCAAGTGTGTGGCGAATGATGAGCAGGTCACGCGGCGCAGCAGCATTCTGTTTTGCCGCGAGAGGAAAGTCTTTTTCATGCACGGCAAGCGCTGCGAGCGCATCACGGAACCTGCCGCGTTTGGTGTGCAAAATGGCTGCGCTATTGGCCAGATTGACACGCTCACGCACGTCGTCGGGCGACAGTCGCAAGAGGATGGCCGTCCCTTCCGCCAATGAGCGGGTGGCTTCTTCGAATCGACCGGCGTCGCCGAGAATGCTTTGGCGACTGACCAAAAATTCTGCGTATTGCTGGCTTGATGGACCGAACTGCTTTTTGACGGCGGGGAGTATTTCGTCGGACACGGAGAGCGCCTCAGGTCCGCGCCGCAAGCGGATCAACATATCGCCCTGCAACCGCTGCACGTCCAGCAGATACGCGGGATCAGTGCTGGCGTCGGCTTTCAGCAGCTTGATGAGCGTCTCCATCTGGGCGAGCGATACCGTGTTGCGATGGAGTGCCATATTGGCGTCGACGAGTCGCCTGAGCAGCGTGGCGAGCGTCTTCGGATCGTCTTTGAATTGCTGGTCGACGTCCTTCTCGGATTTTTCAAGCAGGGTGAGCACGCTCGGCCATGCGCCACCGTGTTTATCCGGGTTGGCGCTCTGAATGAGATCACCGAGATAGTTGGCAACCTTGTTGGCCCGGGCGGCTTCGTCGGTCGCGCGCGCTGCCTCGTTGATGGCAATGTTTCTCTGCCAAAGGCTCACGCCTAAGCCAATGGTGATGGCGGTGACTGCAACCCCACCCAGCGTGGCCAACGGCCAGTTGCGGCGCAGCCATAGCCGCGTGCGATAGCTGCGGTCCTCTGCGCGAATGGAGATGGGTGCTTTTGTCAGCCAGGCGTCGAGATCGTTGGCGAAAGCGGTGGCGGTCGAGTAGCGTTCGGACGGTGATTTGCGTAAGGTTTTGGCGATGATCGCATCGAGGTCACCGTGGAGCGCTTTGACGTCGGGCGTCGGCGCGATTTCGTCAGCCCTGGTCGTCGCGCTGTTGGGTTTGACGATGGAAGCTGAAGCGCGGGGCGCTTCGTCATGCACCACTGCGTATTCCAGCGCCGCGCGATTGGCCTTTGCAGCGAACGGGCGCTGTCCGGTGACCAGATGAAACAGCATTGCGCCCAGCGAATAGACGTCGCTCGCCGTCACCGTCGGCTCGCCGTGAATTTGCTCGGGTGCGGCGTATTCGAGCGTGAGTCCGCGCCCGGTTAATTGCGTTAGATTGGGGGTGGTGTCAGCGACTGCGGTTTCATCAAGCGCGGCAGCGATGCCGAAATCGAGCAGTTTCACGGTGCCATCATTGGTCACCAAAACGTTCGACGGTTTCAGGTCACGATGCAGCACGAGATGGCTGTGCGCATGTTCGACTGCGCGCGCGATGTCGCGGATCAGACGCACGCGGCTGGCGAGCGTGGCTGCATGAGCGGCGGCGAACGGCAGCAGCGGCTCACCCTCCACCAACTCAAGCACGATGAAGACTTGATCGTTAGCGATGCCCGCATCCAGCAAGCGCGCGATGTTCGGGTGATTGAGTCGCGCCAGCACCGCGCGCTCGCGTGCGAACCGGGCGGCCAGTTTGTCGGCGGGCAAGTCACTGCGCAATAGTTTGATTGCCGCTTTACCTTCAAACAAGCCATCGCTGCGCTCTGCGCGCCAAACCTCACCCATGCCACCTTCGCCGATTTTTTCGACGAGGGTCCAGGCACCGAATCGAGCGCCCGCTGCATTTGGGTTTTCAGGTTGCGACGTGAGTGCCAAAGCTTGGCTCAACAACGACGTAAAGGGTGTCGAAGCGGTGCCGGTGGGGCTTATTTGTGTCGCGGCAATCGAGGGCAGCATACGAGCGAATTCGGCGCCCAGTTCGGCATCATCGGCCATCACCGAGGCTAGTAGTTGAGCGCGCTCCGCCGCGTCCATGTCAAAGGCACGATCGAGCAGCGCGGATACGCGTGGCCAGGATTCGCTGCGGACGTTGAAGGGGGTGTTCATCCGGTGATAGACGGAAAGCGCGAGATTTGCCGACTTATTGGCAAAACTATCGCATCACGCGGGCGCGGTGCCGAGCGCCTGAGCCAACAGCGCACGCGCCTTGGCGACGTCGCGGTTGATGGTGCGCTCGGTGACGCCCAGTTCAACGCCAATTTCGCTGCACGACAGCCCGGAGAACGCGTGCATCTCAACGATTTGATAGAGCCGTTCGTCAAACGATTTGAGCTGTTCGAGCGCGCGATCCAGGTCAATCAGATCGGCGTTTTCCATCCATACCGCAGGTGAGGCGTCCGCATTGGACATCGTGAGCAACGTCACACCGCCACCGCGTTTTCCGGCGTCGCGCTCACGGATGAAATCAATGACGATCGAGCGCAATACCTTGCCGACATAGGCGAAAAATTGCAACCGCGTGGACCCCTGCAAGCCTTCGCGCTCAGCCATGCGCATAAAGCCTTCGTGAACCAGCGCGGTGGCGTTGAGCCCGGTGACCCCGCCGACGTTGGCGAGTCGTGAGCGCGCGAGACGTTTGATGTCGGGGTAGAGTTCGGTGAACAGCGCTCGCATCGCGCTGGAATCGCCGTCAGCAGCCCGTTGCACAAGGACGGTTGGTGTCAGCGGTAGCGGCATAGGTGAGGTGGGATCAGGGCGCATCAAGAGGCATTGTGTAACGGTTCGCTGCCCAGTTGAAAAATTAATACAGCTATTCTGTGAAATGACCATCGCACGGGGGCTGATGGCTAGAAATGCACATTCTCGACTTATGAACTAATTCGCGACTAGCCCTTAATTAGACGTTGTTTTGACGAAAAGCTGAAGGTGGCAAGACTGCTCACTTGCCTTTGCCAATTAATGCCGCCTCGCGTTGTGCTGCGCTGGCTTCGTCGGTGCGACCCAGCATCGTGAGCACGGCGCTGCGGCTCACCAATAATTTTGCGTTAATGGCACTGGTTTTGCCGTATCTGGCAATCACCAGCGGCGTGACACCGTCAAGCACCGTCAACGCGTCCATCGGACGATTCAGTCGCAGCAGAAGCATCGCGTATTGCCGCTTTGCTTCAACGGTCGCCTCCGCGTCAACGACCGACAGCGCGGGCAATTGCGCCATCACCCCGTCGAGGTGGCGAGCGGTCGCGTCTGCCGTGCTGAGGGCGACACTGCGTTGCCACAAACTGACGCCCAGCGCGCTGATGACGAGCAGGATTGACACGGCAATTGTGCTTACTATTTTCCAATGCCGTTTGACCCACAGACGCGACGCGTAAGTGCGGTCGCCAGCATGCAGGGATGTCGGCCGCCCTGTCATCCACGCGTTGAGATCAGCGGCGAGCGCAGCGGCGGTCTGATAGCGCTCGGCGGGCACCAGGCGCATAGCGCGACTGATGATCGCATCGAGGTCACCGCGCAGGCGATAGGCATCC
>JBDSYI010000249.1:0-15590 GCA_039925745.1 Casimicrobium sp.
AGCCGCTTCGCATGTGCCAGACGATCCATTCGCCGCCAACCTTGCCGCTGACCACCGAAATCGTGAACAGGGTCACCAGCGTCCAGTGGAAACAACGCACGAAAGCGTCCCAGACAGGCGCGGAAATCAGGTCAGTCGCGGGTTTTGTCATGCCGTAGCCTTTTCAAATGCCGTGCGTAAGTCTGTCAGACGGCTGTGCAGTTGAGCCAGTTCTCCGGCCGGAATGCGATCAAACGCGCGTTTCAGGTGCAGCAGATGCGCCGGGAAGGCTTCGTCGAACAACACCGTGCCCTTGCGCGTCAACGTGATGTGTGTGCGGCGCGCATCGTCGGCGTCCGCTTTGCGTGCTACAAGTCCGCGCGCTTCCATACGATCGAGCACGCCGGTCAGCGTGCCCTTGGTAATCAGGGTGCGTTCGCCCAATTCCTTGCAAGTCATGCCGCTGGTGTTGCCGAGCGTGGCGACCACATCGAATTGCGATTCGGTCAGCCCCATTTTTTTGACGTGCGCACCCGAAAAGCGTTCAAACGCCTGAGTACAACGAATCAACTGCCGCAACGTGGGCAGGAAGGTGGTGGACGTGACGCTGGAATTCATTAGTTCGTATTAGAACAATTAATGTGATCTGGAGCAAGATGCGGAACCTCCGCTTCGGGTAACCGATAATTTGACTATGTTCAGATTCAATGTTGTCGCGGCGAGTATCGCGACTTTTCTTTCGTCATTCACGGCTCACGCCACCCTACCGGCGCCGATCACCAAGGCCATGCGCGAGGTCGGCGTGCCGTTGTATGCGGTCAGCATGTACGTTCGCGAAGTCGGCAATGTCGACCCGTTGATCGCGCATCGCAGCACCGAGCCGATGAATCCTGCGTCGACCATGAAGATCTTGACGACGCTGGTTGGGCTTGACGTTTTGACGCCCAATTACACCTGGAAAACGACGTTTTCCACTGCATCGAAAATTGAGGCAGGGGTACTGCGAGGCCCGATGTATTTGCGCGGCAGCGGTGACCCGAAATTTGTAGCAGAACATTTGCAAGCCGCGGTCAAGGCGCTGCGGGATCGTGGCATTCGCGAAATTCAAGGCGATATTTTGTTGGATCGCACGCTATTTGCGGGCGTTGCCTCTGACCCGTCGCAGTTTGACGGTCAACCGCTCAAGCCGTACAACGTGAGCCCCGATGCCTTGCTGTACAACTTTCAGGCGGTCGGCTTTCGCTTTACGCCGCAACCCGACAACTCTGTCACGGTAACGACCGACGGCCCACCCCCGGACGGGCTTGCGCTGACTAACAGTTTGCGCGCGACCGGTGGCAATTGTGGCGACTGGCGGTCACTGATATCGCCCGTGTTCACGAGCAACGGCAACCGCGCCTCAGCGAGCTTCATCGGCACTTACCCGCGTGATTGCGCGGATCGCGCCTGGTACGTGAGTCTGTTTGATCATAACGGCTTGCTCGCCGGCACCTTTGCGCGCATGTGGCGAGACGCCGGCGGCACCTGGACTGGCATCATGCGAGACGGCGCAACGCCAAAGAACGCGCGCCAACTCTACGTCCACACATCCGCGCCCCTCGCCTCGATGGTCACCGACATTAATAAATACAGCAACAACGTGATGGCGCGGCAGTTGCTGCTAACCATCGACGCCGAACTCAGCAAACGGCCCGCCGTGGCCAAGCGCGGCGGGCGCAGCATTCATGACTGGGCCAAGAACCGCGGCTTTGATATTTCCGATGTGGTGATCGAGAACGGCTCGGGCTTGTCGCGCAACGAACGGGTGTCGGCGCAAAGTATGGCGAAGGTGCTCGAATACGGCCTGACGGCGCCGTTCTCCAGCGATTTTGTGTCGTCGTTGCCGCTCGCGGCGACCGACGGCACACTAGCCAAGCGCTTCGTCAATCATCAGGCCGAAGGCTCGGCGTACCTGAAGACTGGCACGCTTACGGGCGTCAAGGCGCTGGCGGGCTATCTGCTATTGCCCGGTGATCGCAAGATGATATTTGTCGCCATGATCAATCACAGCAACGCCGAGGCCGGACAAAGGGCGCTCGACGCTGCGGTGGATTGGGTTTATCAAACGCAATCGCTAGTTCCAGCCAAGGCTCCAGCGCAGGAAGCCGTGAAGCCGAACTAGGAAATTTCCCGCTTTTCGGTCAGGCGCAACCAGCCTTTAATAATGCGGTAAACCCACCAGATCCAGACTACGGCGAGGACGACGAAGCCAATGGCGACAATGGCCAGGATGATGCCGATGGTCGTCCACAGAAGGCCCCACCAGAACGTGCGAATCAGCCACGAGTAGTGTGAGCTGAGATAGCTGCCCGCCGCGTCGTCGCGCTTGATGTAGGCCACGATGAGCCCGGCGATGGCGAAGATACCGGTCACCATCCCGAGCGCATAAAGCGCGTAGGTAATGTGCGTGATCTGGATCGTGGATTCGTTCGGTTGCCCATCGTTGGGCGGGGTAGGTACGGTGATGACGTCAGACATTTTTTATTTCTCCCGGTGGTGTGAAGCGCGACCGCCACGAGGAGGACGGCACCGCATACACGCAATATCGCTATGATAGGTCGCAAATGCAAGGGCCGTGCGCGGCTCAATTGCATGAACCGCTGAAGCGTTCGACCGGACGCTGCAGGCACAGACGAACCGGAGGTTACCCTTGTCACAAGCGCCAGATCAGAACCGTCAGGAACATCAGGATGAGAGCCAGGCTAATCGGCTAGTCATTATCGAGGGCTCGCCGCTCGGCATGCCCGTCGCGAAGTCGTTCGCCAATATCGATGAGGCGGAATCCTTCGTCATGGGACGCATTAGCGCCAACGTAGCGCCCAACATGCGCGAGCGTTTCGATAAAGCTGTTGCCGACAAAGTGGTCAGTGAAGACGGCGTCAAAGCGGTGTCTGAAATCATTGCCGGAAAGCTCGCCTTTATTCGCGCATTGGCCACAGCGTACGCACCAAAAATCGCCATCACCACTCGGCGCTACGATGACGAGGACGACGCGCGGCGTTAATGTGATGGTTGTGTTGATGCGGTGGCAGCGCTTTCATCGCGATAGCGTCGCGATCATGGTTGCGGCACTGGGGCTCCTGGCGAGCGGCTGCGCCAGCATCGATCCGTACAACATCATCGGTCGCCGCATGCCGATTTCGACAATCGAGCAGAGTACCAGTGCAACGCCCGCCGTGCGCAAGGCTGCGATTGACGCGGTGTGGAACACGGTCAACGATCACTACTACCGCGCCGATTTGAACGGCGTCGACTGGCGCGCGGCGCGCGACAAATGGCAGCCATTGGCCTTATCCGCCGCGACGGATGATGAGTTCTGGGAGCGGTTGGATCAGATGACGGGCGAGCTGTCTGATGTCCATACGCGCGTGGAATCGCCGAAAGCCGTCGCGCAACGAAAAGAGCAACAAGTGCTTTCGCTCGGGCTCAATATCCGGCTGATCGATGGCGCGCTCGTCGTGCTGTCGGTGCATCCTGAATCCGACGCGTACTGGTCGGGAGTGCGCGCCGGAATGCGCCTGGTCCGCGTCGACGGCAAGGATGCGCAAACAGAGTGGCAGACCTGGGCGCAGACTGCGCGCAAAACGTCGTCACCGCAAGCAGCGCTGCGAATGCCTTTGCGCCGTCTGAACGTCGTCGCCAATAACGCAATTCGCGAGTCGCGTAGCGCGACGTTCGGATTGTCGTTCGCGCGCGTTGACGGCAGCGAATTCGATGTGCGACTGCGGCCCAAAACGCTATCGACACGGCCCATCGTAACTAGCCGCGTGCTGCCTTCAGGCGTGGGCTACGTGCGTTTCACCTCGTTTCAGGAATCGCTACGCGGTGACGTTTTGAGCGCCATCGAAAAACTTAAGCACACACCTGCGCTGATCCTCGATCTGCGCGGCAATGGCGGCGGCTCGGGCGCGATGGCGGAAGCCATCGTCGGCACTTTCTTCAAGACAAAAACAGTCATCGGCCGCACCGAAACGCGCACCGGGAAGCCGGTCACAATGGCCTTCGGTCTGGTCAAAATTGCGTCGCCCGAAGCCAGCGTTCCCGGAAAGCCCGACGCCTACACAGGCAAGGTCGCGGTGCTCGTCGATTCCGACAGCGCCAGCGCGTCTGAGGCCACGGCGGGCGCGTTGCAATCAACCGGCCGTGCCATCGTGGTTGGCGAAACCTCCTGCGGCTGTCTGCTCGCTTTTTTGGGCTATGCAGCGCTACCCGGCGGCGGCGAACTCGCCTTTAGCGAAATCGGATTTAGCAACGCCAATGGCGAGCGCATCGAAGGACGCGGCGTGATTCCCGATTTGGCCGTTGAGCGAAAACTCGCTGATTTTGTGGAACAGCGTGATCGTGTGCTGGAAGCGGCGCAGTCGGCGTTACTGAAGTAGTTTTTATGCATCAGCATTTGCGCCAAATGACGTTTCTATAGGGGCTAACGCGGCGTTTTGTCAATTATCGACTTATGCACTAAATCGATCCCAGCCCCGGCGAAATAGCCAGTTCAGCAAAAAGTTGATCCGGCGAAAATCCGGGTAATACTCGGCTTTTGCCTCTACGGCGTGACTTTCCCGGCCAGTTCTGGTACCAGCGTTTTCACTGGTTTTCCGGCGAAATGCAGCAGCAGATTTTCAACGCACAGATCACCCATTGCCTGTCGGGTTTCGTGCGTGGCGCTCGCCACGTGCGGCAACAAAACCACGTTCGTACGATTGAATAAAGCGTCCGGCACTTTTGGTTCGTCTTCGAACACGTCAAGGCCCGCTCCCGCGATGCCGCCACTTTCAATCGCCGCCACCAGCGCAACTTCATCGACCACGCTGCCCCGTGCGACATTGATGAAATAGCCAGTTGGGCCAAGCGCTTCGAGCACCTCGGCGTTGACCATGTGTTTGGTTGCCGCGCCGCCCGGCGTAATCGCGATCAGCACGTCCACGTCGCCCGCCATTTCGACCAGATTGCCGTAATAGGTATACGGCACGTCCTGCTTGTTACGGCCAAAGTACGCGACGGTCATCTTGTGGGCGCGCAGCCGATCAGCGATTTCTTTGCCAATGCGGCCAAGCCCGATGATGCCAACGGTTTTGTTCCACAACGAATGCTGAAGCGGAAATTGGCGTTTGAGCCAGCCGCCCGATTCGACAAATTTCTGAGCGCCGACGAATTGACGGCACGTCATGAGCGTGAGCGCAACCGCGGTGTCAGCGACTTCATCGTTCAACACATCAGGGGTGTTGGTCACTTTAACCTTCGCCTCTGCGCAAGCGCTCAGCGGCATGCCGTCATAGCCAACGCCCATCACGCTGATGAGTTCCAGACGCGGGAAATTTGCGAGCTGATCGGGCGTCAATTGCGAGCCGCCGAATGCCACCATGCCACGCGTGGTCGGCGCAATTTTTGCGATCAGAGCCCGGCGCGCTTCAGTGTCGGCTGCGCCATGCAGGTCATGCACCGTAAAGTTTTCGTGCAAGGGTTTAGCCAGGAATCCTGGCAGCGGCGTGATCGCGACAATTTCGGGTTTGGACATGATGTTCTCGTTCAGATATCAGGAGCGGTTGAGCAATGCCGTGATTAGGCCAGCATCGCCCGCCTGCGTCTCAATGACGTTTCGGAAACCGAGCGCGCGGGCAGTACCGACGATCCGCGCGTGGCTTGCATACACGGCAATCGGAAACAGATTTTTTTCGCGCTCCAGCGCAGGAACGAGCGCCACGAGATTGCTGATCGCATCACTACTCATCACAGAGATTGCGTTGACTTTTCCTGCGCGCAGCAACTCCAGCAAACCGGTTGCAGGGGTAGACGGCGCGCGCCGGTGGTAAGCAGTGATCGCGTCCACCGTTGCACCGCGCTTAACCAATGTTTCACGCAACAATTCACGCCCATCGTTACCGCGAAAAATCACAATGCGTTTGCCATTGACGGCCGCCGCTTGCATCGACGGTAGCGCGAGCAGTCCTTCGCTATCGAAGGGCGCTTCGGGCATTTCAAC
This sequence comes from Casimicrobium sp., assembly GCA_039925745.1. Lineage (GTDB taxonomy): Bacteria > Pseudomonadota > Gammaproteobacteria > Burkholderiales > Casimicrobiaceae > Casimicrobium. The sequence continues at coordinate 5,999 of JBDSYI010000249.1, forward strand.
GCGCTCGACCCCCAACCGCGATAGCTCCTCCGCCGTGCCGGGGCCGGGCGCAAACACATGCAGCACAGGTGGGAGTTTGAACGGTGTGGTCGCCATCGGCGCCAGCGCCATTTCAGCGGCGCTCGGGCTCACAAATAGGGCGGCGTAGTAATCGCCAATCTTCGCAAGCGCCGCTTTCAGTGGCGCGCCGTCGGTCGCTGGTTCGATAATGAGCGTTGGAAAAATGAGCGGCGTCGCGCCTAGCGCGGCAACGCGTGTCGCTGTGCGCGAGGCGGGCATCACTGGCCGCGTGATGAGCAAATTCACGGCTGCAAGTGGCCCCCTGGCTTCCGCGGTGGTTGCGCCCAAATGAAAATTCGTGCTCATTTCAAACTTGCAATGATTTTGTCAGCCCCTTGAACTTTGAGCTGATCGGCCACGATGTGTCCCAACGCTTCAGGCGCGTCCGGCGTGCCAAATGCCTCGGCCGTCAGATACACGCTGCCGTCCAGATTTGCCACAAACGCCCGCAAACGCAGTGGTTTGTCGCCATCCACGAAATCGGCATAGGCAGCGAGCGGCAATGCGCAGCTGCCACCCAGCAAACGGCTCACCATACGTTCAGCGATGCAGGCAATCGCGGTCGGTGCGTGATCGAGGTCCGAGACGATTTCGGCCGTGTCTTCATCATCGCTGACAATTTCGATGCCGATGGCCGCCTGTCCAGGCGCGGGCAGCGATTCTTCAATGGAAATACGGTGGGTAATTCGCGACGCAAATCCCAATCGAATCAATCCTGCCGTCGCCAGGATGATGCCGTCAAATTCGTCACCATCGAGCTTTGCAAGACGTGTGTTCACATTGCCGCGCAACGACTGAAAATTAAGCGTGGGGTAAGCCCGCTTAAGCACCGAAGCACGGCGCAAACTCGACGTACCGACCACCGCGCCCGCCGGCATTTCCGCGAGTGTTGCGAAGCGGTTCGACACGAATGCATCACGTGCATCCTCCCGCTTCATAATCGCAGCCAGCGCAAACCCCTTCGGCAACACCATCGGCACGTCTTTCAGCGAATGCACTGCCAGATGAGCACGACCCTCCTGCATCGCGACCTCAAGCTCCTTGATGAAAAGCCCTTTGCCGCCGACTTTCGCGAGCGGTTTATCGAGAATCTGGTCGCCACGCGTGGTCATACCCAACAGGGACACCGTCAGGCCGGGGACTACACTCTCTAATTCGGCTTTGACGTGATTGGCTTGGGCAAGCGCCAACGGGCTTTCGCGAGTAGCAATGATGAGGGATTCGCTCATGCGGTGTGTTTTATTCAGGTTGCGTGGGTTAATCTTTTTGATTATCGCACTGGGATTTTCATCGGCGTTCGCAACGACGCTTCCCGCGGAGCTTCCGCAACAGCAGGGCGCCGACAGCATCGAGTGGGAGCGCATCCTTCCGGTCGCACAAAACCTCAAGGCTGACGGCGCAGCCGCAGCCGCGTCGCGCAAGCCGATCCTGATTTTTTTCAACCTTACGCGCTGCCCCTATTGCCGTGGCGCGCTGCGTGAAGCGATCGTACCGATGTTTCGAAATGCCGAATGGCGGGCAGCGCTGGAGTTTCGCCAGGTCACCGTGGACGACGGAAAATCACTCGTCGACTTTGACGGCAAGACCATCGAGAGCATAGCCTTCGCAAAAAAACGTAAGGGCACATTTACGCCAACTGTGATGCTGGTCGATGACAAAGGCCAATTGCTGGGCGACCCGATCGTTGGCATTTCCAGCTTTGATTTTTACGGAGCGTACGTTGATGCATTGGCAAAGAAAGCGATTGACGAAATGAGAACGCGCAAATGAGCGGATTTCTCTACCTTTCCTGCATCCTTACCGGCGTGCTCTCGGGCGGAGCGCTTGGCATGGTCGGTGGCGTATTACTTACGCGCGAACCTTGGGGCAAGTGGGCAGGCGCTGTTGTGGGCGCGGTGGTGCTCAGTGCCATTCTTTTGCACTATGGCCGCAAGCTGCAAAAAATGATGAACGAAAAATGAGAGATTTGTGGGCGCCTCTTAAAATTCATTTTTGGGGATGCAGTGTTAGAAGCCCGGAGCGCAACAACCGGAATATAGTTTTGTGTACACGAGGATTGCGAGTACCCGATCTTGAGTCATCTAACGACACAATGCGCCCCACAAATGAATTTTAAGAGGTGCCCTCATGGCTAGAGAAAAAGTAGTTGGCGTCGGCGGCATCTTCATCCGCGCCAAGAACGCCGAAGCACTGCGCAAATGGTATTTCCGCCACTTGGGCGTCGACATCACCGAATGGGGCGGTGCCGCTTTCCCGCAAAACACGGGGGATGAGACGTACTGGAGCGTGTTCGAAGAAAAGAGCGACTACATGCCGCGACGGCAGTACATGATGCTGAATTGGCGAGTGCTTAACCTCGACAAAATGCTCGATCAACTGCGTCTGGCTGATGTGCGCGTTGACGACAAACTCGAAGAGTCAGAGCAGGGCCGGTTCGGCTGGGCGTACGACCTTGAGGGCAACAAATTCGAGCTGTGGGAACCGCCGAAGGCGTCACCGGCTGGCTAGTTAATCTGCCTGGTTCCGCATCCAGTCTGCGGTGCCTGATAGCTGTGTCGTCAACCAGTCTGCAAGCCGTGAATCGATTTCACAATCTGTCAGCGCCAGTCGCATACACGCCATCCACGCATCGCGTTCCGGCGATCCGATGGGGAACGGCATATGCCTTGCGCGCAATCTCGGATGACCGAAGCGTTCAACATAGTGATTCGGGCCGCCCATCCAGCCGCAAAAGAACCAGTACAGTTTGTCGCGCGAGCCGTCTAGCGACTCAGGGTGCAGTTTGCGAATACCCGCGAACTCCAGGTCCAGATCCATGTGGTCGTAGAAGGCGTCGACCAGCATGCGAATGCCCACTTCGCCGTTGAACAGAACGTAAGGGCTTTCCGTGGGCGGGTTCGAAGCATTGCTCATGCGGTCGCCAAATCGTGCAGCAACACTTCGCGAAAGGTGCGAAGCATGCCCGCTGTTGCGCCCCAGATGTAGCGCTCGTTGAACGGTACGGCCCAGTATTCGCGGCGTTGACCTTCGCGCACGAAGCTGTCGCGTCGCCAGTTTTTGTCATCCAGCACATGCGCAAGCGGCACTTCAAACGCATCGGCGACTTCAAACGCGTCACACACATATTTTTGTGGCTGCGACTTCGCAACCACTGGCGTAATGTCGAAGGCGGTAACCGTGACGTAATGCGGCAACGTCCCCACGATTTGAATTTGTGTTGAATCGGTGCCGATTTCTTCGGCTGATTCACGCAATGCTGTGGCGATGAGGTCGGCATCGCCTTCGTCCTGACGACCGCCAGGGAAGCTGATTTGCCCAGCATGGTCGTACAGATGCGCGGTGCGTTGTGTGAGCACTACATTTAACTGCGCTTCACGTTCAATCAACAAAATCAAAACGCCCGCCGGGCGCACGCTGCGACCGAGTGCTTCGTGATATTGGCGCCGTTCGAGCACGCTCATATCGCCCGCTTCACCCAACGGCATGCCATGCCATGAACGCGCGCGTGCGACCTGCGCCTCTACCTGCTCAATGTTCACAATTCTGCTCCCGGCATGACTATGCGCCTTCCCTCAGCACCTGTATCGGTGGCGTGGTGAGCACAGACCGCGTGCCCAGCCAACCCGCCAGTAACGTGAGCCCCGTGGCTGCGGCAAAACCCACAATCCAGACGGTGGGCGATGCCGAAAAGTCAATCTTTAGCACCCGTGTGGCGAGCGCCCACGTCAATGCCAACGCACCAAGAACGCCGAGCAAACCTGCCGCGCCGCCCAACGCCGCAAACTCGGCGATCAGTGCGCTGCGAATCTGGCTGCGCGTACCGCCCAGCGTGCGGATCAACGCGGTATCGTAGCGGCGCTCGTCCTGCGTGGCGATGACGGCGGTGTAGAGCGTTAGCAGTCCCGCAGCCAGCGTGAACGCGAACACGAATTCAAGCGCGCTTGCGACCTGATTAACGATACTGCGCACGCGCGACATGATCTCGGAAACGTCGATCACCAGGACATTCGGCGCAGCAGCGACCACCGATGGCAACGTCTTGTTGTCGCCCGTCGGCAAATGCACAGCGGTGATGTAGCTCTTCGGCAAAGGCGCAAGCGTTGCCTCTGGCACAAGCGCAAAAAAATTGACTTTGAAACTATCCCAATCGACTTTGCGCAGGCTCGTGACTTTCACCTCCACTTTGTCGCCCGCGACATCAAACGTCATACGGTCACCGACGGTTAAGTTCAGCGTCTTCGCGATGCCGTCTTCGAGCGACATCACGCCCTGTTCCGGACCGGAAAAGTACTCGCCCGCGAGTATCTTGTTGCCCGGCGGTAACGTGCTGGACGCGGAGAGATTGAACTCGCGATCGACCAGTCGTTTGGCTTGCTCGTTGCTGTAATCCTTCGCGCTCACCGTCTTGTCGTTTACGGCGATCAGGCGACCGCGCACCATTGGATAAAAGGCAGCGGGCTTCGCGCCTTCTGCCGTTGGCAAGAGTTTGCGCAACGCGTCCACCTGATCAGTCTGGATGTTGATCAGGAAACGATTCGGTGCATCGGCGGGAATGGACTTTTGCCACGCACTGAACAGATCCGTGCGCACGAAACCGACCGTGATGAGCGTCATTACGCCGAGCCCGAGGCAGGCGATTTGCAGTGCGGTGGACAAGCGGCGGCGATCAAGATTGGCGAGACCGTAAGCCCATGAACGAGCGCCACCGAGCATGGCGAGCTTGCCTGAACGCACAAACCTTCGAATCAGCCAAAGCAGTGCCACTGCCAACAGCGTGGCGGCGCCGACCAACACGACGATGCCGCCCACGAAAATCGCACCGGTTTTCAGGTCCTGCGACTGCATCATTACGACGGACAATACCGCTGCTCCGCCCAACACGACAGCCAGCGCACCACCGCCGCTCGCGGTCGGCATGTCGCGACGCAAGGCGCGCACCGGCGGCGTTGACGACAGGGCAACCAGCGGCGGAATGGCAAAGCCCAACAGCAGCACGAGACCGGTCGCGAACGCTTTGAGCAACGGCATCCAGCCAGCGGGCGGCAACGTCGACGCGAACAGGCCGCGCACCGCGAATGCCAAACCCGCTTGCGCCGCAAAAGCAATGGCAACACCCAGCACGCAGGCGATCAGCGCGAGTACAAAAAACTGACCAACGAAGTGCATCAACGTTTGCCGCTGACCTGCGCCCAACGTTCGGAAAAGCGTTGCGGTATCCAGCTCGCGTTTGAGGTAACGACGCAGCGCCAAAACGATGGCAACCACCGCAAGGAACACCGCAAATGACGCGGCGAGTCCGAGGAATTGCTCAGACTTCTCCAGCGTGCTTCGGACCTCGGGTCGCAATTCGCGCACTGTTTCCAGCCGTTGACCTGGGCCAAGTTTGGGTTTGATGCTATCGGCGAAATCCTGCGCGCGATCACCCGCCACTTGCAGGCGATACGTGGCGCGGCTCCCGGGGCCGAGCAATTCACTTGCGGCGACATCCGCGTTCGCCATCAGCACTTTCGGCGAGGCCGACAAGAAATTGCCAGCAATCTCGGGCTCTTCGGCAAACACCTGCGCCACGCGCGGTGTCAGTTTGCCGACTTCGATGGTATCGCCCACTTTAATGCCGAGACGCGTGGCGAGCCGCTCATCGACGAACACTTCGCCGGCATTGACGTTGGCCTTCAACGGCACACGCTCGCCATTCGCGCCACGCACTTCAATTTCTCCGCGCAACGGGTACGGTGAGGACACCGCTTTGACGTCCGACAAGGCTGAGTCTTTCGCCGTGCCGCCCTCTTTTGCAGGCGCGCTGACCATACTGCCGAAACGCGTCGAAGCCGTAATTTTCAGACCCATCGCAAGCGCTTGCTGTGTAAACGCGTCGGGCAGTGGACGGTCACCCGAAATCATTGCATCCGAGCCAAGCAACACGTTCGCCTGATTGGCGAAAGCCATTTTGACGCGATCAGCAAACATAGCGACCGCGCCGACGCTGGCGACGGCGAGCGCGAGCGCCAAAACGAGAATACGCGCCTCCGTTGAGCGCAACTCACGTCGCACAAAGCGCAGAATCAGATTCACGCAATCACCCTGCCGCGGGCGAGTCGTACCATCCGGTGACAACGTGAAGCCAGATCCAGATCGTGCGTCACCAGCACCAACGTCGTGCCCTGTTCGCGGTTGAGCGTGAACATCAGCTCAACCACTTCTGCGCCAGTATCAGTATCCAGATTGCCCGTAGGTTCATCAGCAAACACGATGCTTGGACTCGCCACGAAGGCGCGCGCGATGGCAACACGTTGCTGCTCGCCGCCGGAGAGTTGCTTCGGCAAATGATCGACGCGTTCGCCCAGACCAACGCGATTTAGCCAGTCTTGGGCACGGGCTTGAGCATCATTCGCCCCGGCTAGCTCCAACGGCAGCATGACGTTTTCGAGGGCCGTCAAAGCGGGTAGCAGCTGAAACGACTGAAAGACGAAGCCAATCGCGCCTTGCCGTCGTTTGGCCAGCGCATCTTCCGACAAACTGCTGACGATCTCGCCGTGCCACGCAACACTTCCGTGATTCGGTCGGTCTAACCCGGCCAGCAGACCGAGTAGCGTGGTTTTTCCGGAGCCCGACGCACCCACGATTGCGAGCGTTTCGCCCTCGGCCACGGTCATCGAAACGTTGTCCAGAATGGTCAACTGGCGCTCGCCGAGCGGAACCACGCGTGACAGCGAGTCGGCCTGAATGGCGGGTGGTGCGTTTGTAGAAGGCTTCGAGCTGATTGTGGCGGCTGCGTTAGTGTCGTGGGTGGCGGGTGTCATGACGCGGTTTACTTGTTTTTTACTGGGGTGCCTTGCATATGCAGCAACGGGCACTCCTTAGAATGATTGTGATGATGACAGAACAACGTGCGATTCAAAACACTTTGCGGTTCGTGCAATCGCTCTTTTTGGCAGCACTTTGGGCGCTTGCCTCGACGGGCGCACTCGCTAAATCGTCGCAGATTCTGGTGGTCGGCGACTCGATTTCGGCGGGATACGGCTTGTCCTCGGGAGAAGGTTGGGTCGATCTGCTAACAAAAAAGCTGGCCAGGGAAAAAATTCCGGCGGACCTAATCAACGCCAGCATCAGCGGTGACACCACAGCGGGCGGTCTTTCCCGACTCCCTGCGCTGCTAGCAAAACACAAGCCAACGGTTGTGTTGATCGAGCTGGGTGGCAACGACGGTCTGCGCGGCTCGCCCGTGGCAACGGCGAAAGCCAACCTGCTCAAGATGGCTCAGATGTCGAAAGCATCGGGTGCCAAAGTATTGATCGTGGGCATGCAGATGCCACCGAATTTTGGCGCGACTTACACCGCGCAATTTGAGGCGATGTATGTCGATGTGGCGAAGGCGGTGAATGCCGGTCTGGTGCCAGCCTTGCTCGAAAAAATCGGCACCGATCTTTCCAAATTTCAGGCGGATCGCATTCACCCAACGGCCGCGGCGCAACCCGTCCTGCTCGACACGGTTTGGCCCGCGCTTGTGAAGTTGCTCAAGTGAGCGTAGCCGCCGCCCATTCCGGATCAATCACTGTCGCCGATCTCGACAACTACCCAGACATCATCGATGCCCGCTCCGAAGGCGAATACGCGGAAGATTTCATCCCCGGCGCGATGAACCATCCGGTGCTCAACAACGAAGAGCGCGCCCGCGTTGGCACGTTAAACAAAGTGGCCTCGGCCTTTGAAGCCAAACGCATGGGCGCAGCGCTCGTTTCCCGCAATATCGCCGCGATGCTGGAAACACATTTTTCCGACAAACCGCGCGACTGGGCGCCGCTCATTTACTGCTGGCGCGGCGGCAAACGTTCGCGCTCGTTGACGCTGGTGCTCAGAGAGATTGGCTTCAAAGCGGTGCAACTGGAAGGTGGCTACAAGGCTTATCGGACGCGCGTTGCAGCCGAATTAACCGAGTTGCCAAAGCGATTTCACTACGTTACGGTTTGTGGCTGCACGGGCACCGGCAAAACCGCGCTACTACATGCGCTGCGTGAGGCTGGCGCGCAGGTGATCGATCTTGAAGGATTGGCCAATCACAAGGGTTCGCTGCTTGGCGAAAGTGTCGCTGCTCCGCAACCCACGCAGAAACGTTTCGACAGTTTGCTGTGGGCCGAGCTGCGCGAGCTCGACCCATCGCGACCGGTGTTCGTGGAGTCTGAAAGCAAGAAGATCGGTCTCGTGCAAATGCCTGAGTCGATGCGCGAACAGATGGCCGCTGGTGAGTGCGTGTGGCTCGATGTGCCGGTCGCGGCGCGTGTTCTGCATCTGCGCGGTGAGTATGAACACTTCGTCGCTGATCCAGCATTGCTCATGAAAAAACTTGCGCCGCTAAAAGCGCTTCGCGGCGGCGAGATGCTCGAACGCTGGCAAACGTTGGCGACTGCGGGAAATATTGATGGCGTGGTCGAATCACTATTGGTTGATCACTACGATCCGCTGTACACAACGGCGATCAAGCGAAACTATCCCACTTTGACTTCGGCGCGCCATGTGGCGATTGAGTCGCTAACACCGGCTGCATTGGGCAGCGCTGCCGAAGCGCTTTTGGCTGTTGAGTAGGACGGAACGCTTGCGCTTCGGGCGAACGCGGTTGCGATCCCACCGTGGCGGAACCCCTGCGGATTCCGCCCTAATGAGGCATATGACTTTTTCTTGAAATGACCGTTGCTATGGGGCTAATGACCATTTTCTGCAAAAGTCAACTTTCTCAATTTTTAGACTTAAGCCCCCGATCAATGGCGCTTTCACCAAAAAGCTGTAACAAAATTACGCCGCCAAAATGAATAATTCTTCGTCCTCCGAACGTTGGGTCGCCATCGATCTGGCGCGCGGCATCGCGATGCTCGGCGTGGCATTGGTGAACGTGCATGCGTTTGCGGCGAGTTGGTCGTCGGTCTACGGGCTCGATCTGGCGAAAAATACCGCCGACGTGGTTGCGGAATACGCCAATGCTGTGCTGTTCACGCATCGCTCCTATCCGGTGCTGGCATTCCTGTTCGGAGTTGGGCTGGCGTGGCAATGGCAGCGTTTGCCTGAGGCTGATCGTCAGTCGAGCCGCTTGCGCGCACGGCTGTGGGCTTTGCTGCTGATCGGCGTAGCGCATGGCTTGCTGTTGTGGCCGGGCGACGTGCTGGCGGTGTACTCGGTGATGGGGCTGGTGTTAGTCTCGGTACTGCGCTTTTCGCCGCCCGTCCTTTTGGCGATGGCGATAGGCGTGTACCTGGCGACGGCCTTACTTTACGGAAGCATTGCGCTGTCGTGGTTCGCGTCGACTGGCGCGGCGACACCGGTCGTTGAGCCACCCGCTTCGTTCGCGCTTTCGTCCATACGATCTGCGCTGCTGTCGCATCGTCAGGAATTTCTCGATCGCGGATTGGTGCAGTTACTGGTGCCCGATTTTTGGGCGCATGCGCTGCTCGGAATTTGGGCCGGTCGATCCGGCGCATTGCAGCGATTTTTAAGTGAGCCGTTCGGCAATCGAGGAATCGTCATTTCCGGTGCGTTGTGCGTC
>JBDSYI010000250.1:0-4033 GCA_039925745.1 Casimicrobium sp.
CTTCTCGAAGTATTTGAGCCCGTTCAGGCGCGGCGTGACGTAATCACCAGAGAGCGCCATTTCGCGAGCGATTTCGGTGTAGCGCCCTTCGTCGGGCCGAACCAGTGTTCGCGAGATGGACGGGATGAACCAGGACGCAAGAAAAATCGCGGCTAGCAGGGCGAGAATAGGGCGGGATAGAGTCACGGCGAACGATGCTAGCAGACACAGAATTGCGTCGAGAAGTGACGACAAGGGAGTACCGGCCGACTTATTCCCGTCGACTTAGACCACGAGCAAGGCTCAGGTGAGATCGGCATAGCACATACAGCTTTTCTCTGAAACGAAGCTTGCATGGGGGCTAAGTGAAGTAATTAACAATTGTCGATAGTCCACAATACTGGGCGCTATCCCCTGATAAATAATGCTTTTGTACAAAAGCTGATAGCAAAAATTTCGATTATTAGGTCGGCTATCTTTGGTCCTCGTCAACCTGCGATCAATGCGACGACCATCATGTCGCTACGGATGGATCAGCGAGTCGCGGATGCGATGGCAGGAGTGTCGGCAGTGGGACGGTTATGGGCGGTGGAGACGGCGCGAACCGGAGAACGAGCAGCCGTTCGCCATGGTCGTAGCGGGGGGGGGCACCGCTGATCGCATGCTGAACCTAACTTTTGGTTACGCCGCCGCGCCGCTATTTTGAAAAAAGTTGTGTCCAACGCGATGGGAATATTCCCCAATACTGCGAAATCATCCATCAGTTGCGTCGGGTTTATGTCGGCGTAACTGTTTGATAACGCTGGGGAATTAGTGGTGCCGGAGAGATGAATCGAACACCCGACCTTCTCATTACGAATGAGCTGCTCTACCAACTGAGCTACACCGGCACTTGCATGACATTTTGGGGGCAATGAAGACCGCCGATCACGCTTCTAAACAGTTTGCACTGCCTAGCCCATAATTATGCCATGGCTAAAAATTTTCATCATTCGGTTTCGTCGCAATGAAGCTCGCACGTATCATGGGCTTTCATGCGGTCACCGCGCGGCTGCAACGGCGACCAGAAACGGTAGTCGAGCTATTCGTTTGGGAAGCGCGGCGCGACGAGCGCATCAACGAGTTGCACGCACTAGCGGCGACGGTTGATATTGAGGTTCAGACCGTCGATGCGGGGCGTTTGACCGCATTGGCGCAGTCCGATCAACATCAGGGGGTTGTGGCGCTAGTCGAAGTCTTGGCCGATGGCTCGGCGGGCGCTGATTTCGATACGGTGTTGGCGGCAAGCCTCAAAAAGTCGACGCCACCGTTGTTCCTTTTGCTCGACCAGATTCAGGATCCGCACAATCTGGGGGCCTGCATCCGCAGCGCCGACGCATTTGGTGCAGACGCCGTAATCATTCCCAAGCACGGCTCCGCACCGCTTTCGGCTGTTGCGTTGAAGGCTGCTAGCGGTGCCTCCGAGACCACACCGATTTGTCAGGTGAGCAATTTGGTGCAGTGCATCGAAGCTTTGCAAACGGCCGGTATTTGGGTGCTCGGTGCCGAGATGGAAACGGAGGCGACGCTGTTCAACACGAAACTCACGGGTCCGCTGGCGTGGGTGCTGGGCAACGAAGGCAAGGGTCTGCGAAGGCTCACCCGCGAGCGCTGCGACGCGTTGGTGGCGATCCCGATGGTAGGCGCAGTGGAGAGTCTGAACGTGTCGGTGGCGACCGCAGTTTGCCTTTATGCGACGCAGGCTGCACGAGCGAATGTTTAACAAAACTCGCGTTGTGTCGTAGATAGAAACACGGTCGCTGACGCACGCGACAACCGGGGTACTATTAGCGCTTCCTGGTAGACCCTCACCACATGCTCGCGTTCGTACTACGAAGACTATTTCAGGCAGCTCTCGTTATGCTGGTAGTCGCGTTTATTGCGTTCTCCCTGTTTAACTATGTGGGCGATCCCGTTAACTTGATGTTGGGTCAGGACGCGACGCCCGAACAAAAGATTGAGTTGCGCGAAAGTCTTGGTCTCGACAAGCCCATTTACGTGCAGTTTGCCGCGTTCGTCGGTAATGCCGTGCAGGGTGAGTTCGGGCTATCGCTGCGTCAGGCGCGTCCGGTTTCAACATTAATTAAAGAGCGGTTACCAGCGACCCTGGAATTGGCATTTTGTGCAGCGATTCTGGCATTGGTCGGTGGCGTCGTTTTGGGCGTTTATACAGCGCTCAGACGCAATGGCGTGTTCGCACAATTTCTGCTGACGCTGTCACTTATTGGTGTGAGTTTGCCGACGTTTTTGATTGGCATTCTGCTGATCCTTGTCTTTGCGGTCACGCTACAAATTTTGCCTTCCTATTCGCGCGGCGATGTCACACAAATTGGGTGGTGGAGTACGGGGCTGTTGACATGGAGTGGAATCAAGGCGCTGGTGTTGCCGTCGGTCACGCTTTCGCTCGGTACGATGACACTGATCATGCGTCTGGTGCGCAGTGAAATGCTTGAGGTGCTGCGCACCGATTACATCAAGTTTGCGCGGGCTCGTGGCCTCACCAACAACGCAGTTCACTTCGGTCATGCGCTCAAAAACACGCTGGTTCCGGTGCTGACGATTATGGGCTTGCAACTGGGAACCATCATTGCGTTTGCTATCGTCACCGAGACGGTATTTCAATGGCCTGGAATGGGGTTTTTATTTATTCAATCGGTGCAGTTTGCCGATATCCCGGTGGTGGCGGCCTATCTTGTGCTGATTTCGTTTGTCTTCGTCAGCATCAACCTGATTGTTGACCTGCTTTACTACGTCGTGGACCCACGTTTGCGTATTGAACAAACGTCGCCAGCCCACTAATTTTTTGTCGTTATTTTTTTCGAGATTCAGATGTACAACCCTAGCAAAGTTTCCGAAGCGATCCGCGAATTTCACAGTGACCTTACTGCGATTCGCCGCGATATCCACAACAACCCCGAGCATGCGTACAAAGAGACACGAACAGCGGCGCTGGTCGCTGAGCGCCTGACGGCCTATGGCGTCGATGAGGTGCACACTGGCGTCGGGCGTACCGGTGTCGTGGGCGTGATTCGTGGTAATCGTCCAGGCACGAGGAACATTGGTTTGCGCGCTGACATGGATTGCCTCGCAATGACGGAGGAAACGCGACTTCCCTACGCCTCGCAGAATAAAGGCTACATGCACGCCTGCGGCCATGATGGGCACACTACGATGCTATTGGGCGCTGCGCGTTATCTGGCAAAGACCCGTAACTTCTCGGGCACCGTTTACACCGTCTTCCAGCCTGCCGAAGAGGGTGAGGCGGGGGCCAAAGCGATGATGGATGACGGCTTGTTTGAGCGCTTTCCCATCCACGCTTTTTACGGCCTGCACAATGCGCCGTGGGTGCCGCTGGGTTCAATGGCGGTGCGTAACGGTGCCATGATGGCCGCAGCGGATCGCATCGAAATCATCATCGAGGGCAAAGGCGGCCACGGTGGCATGCCGCAATTCGTTTCTGATCCGGTGCTGGCAGCGGGCCACGTCATCACCGCTGTGCAGTCGATTGCCTCGCGCAACGCTGACCCAGCCGATTCCGTCGTCGTCTCCATCTGTGCGATGCAGGCGGGTGTGATGAATACGTACAACGTCATTCCACGCGAAGTCAAGCTGATCGGCACGGTGCGCACATACCGCAAAGAAGCGCAGAAGATGGTGATGGAGAAATTAAATCTCATCGTCGAGCACACCTGTGCAGCGTTCGGCTCGACGGGAAAAGTCAATTACATTGAGGGTTATCCGGCCACCATCAATCACAAGCGCGAAGCTGAACTCTCCGCTGAAGTCGGTCGCGGCGTATTTGGGCCAGACAATGTGATCACCGAAATTTTCCCGAATACCGGTGGCGAGGATTTCGCTTATTTTCTGCAGGCGGTTCCAGGCGCCTACATCTGGGTGGGGCAGGGACGCGAAGGCGGGTTCCCGATTCATCACACCTGCTACGACTTCGATGACCGCATCATTCCGAATGGTGCCGGGTTGTTGGCGGCGATTGCCGAGAAAGAACTGGAATGAA
>JBDSYI010000251.1:0-10491 GCA_039925745.1 Casimicrobium sp.
GCCTGGCACCGCTCGTCCGCGCCGACATCTGGCGCGCGCTTGGCAAACTCAAAGCCGAGAAGCTCGCGATGCTGGTGATCGACAAGGATCTGAAGGCGCTGCTGCCGCTGGCAGATCATCACACCGGACTGGAAAAGGGCCGCGTTGTGATCGCTAGGAACTCAGCGGAACTACAGTCGCAGCACGAGCGGCTACATAGTTTGCTTGGCGTGTAGTCCTCTGACGTTTTAGAACAAGCCGACAATCTGCCCATCATCATCAATATCGATCTGTTCCGCCCCCGGTACTTTCGGCAGGCCCGGCATGGTCATCACGTCACCGCACACCATAACGATGAACTCGGCGCCAGCGGCCAACCTGACCTCACGCACGGTCAGTCGATGGCCGGACGGCGCACCGCGCAACGATGCATCGCTTGAGAAGGAATATTGCGTTTTAGCGATGCAAATCGGGAAGTGGCCGTAGCCTCCGGTTTGCAGTTGTTCGATGGCGGCGCGCACCGAGGTGTCGGCGTCAACGTCTGCTGCACCATAAACTTTTTGCGCGACGGCGCGTACTTTTTCCCACAGCGGTGAGGCATCGTCATAAGCGAATTTCAGCTCACTGGGCGCGTCACACAGCGCGATCACTTCGCGCGCCAAATTCGCCGCGCCTTTGCCACCATCGGCCCAATGCGTTGCCAGATGAATCGGCACACCCATCGAGGAAACGCGCTGCGTCAGAAGTTCAAGTTCGGCTGCGGTATCAGCATCGAAGCGATTGATGCACACCACGCAATTCATACCGAACACGTCGCGTAAATTGCGTACGTGCCGCTCAAGGTTAGCCATGCCCGCGTCGAGCGCGGCGAGGTTTTCCTGCGAAAGATTTTCGCGCGATACGCCACCGTGATATTTGAGCGCGCGGATGGTCGCCACAAGCACGACGGCATCGGGTTTGAGACCGCTCTTTCGGCACTTGATATCGATGAATTTCTCAGCGCCGAGATCTGCGCCGAAGCCCGCTTCAGTCACGACGTAATCGGCGAGCTTGAGCGCCGTTTGCGTTGCGAACAAGGTGTTGCAGCCGTGCGCAATGTTGGCGAATGGCCCACCGTGTACGAAGGCTGGCGTGCCTTCCATCGTCTGCACGAGATTGGGCTTGAGTGCGTCTTTCAGGAGCACCGCCATCGCGCCCTGTGCCTTCAAGTCGCTTGCCGTCACAGCTCGTTTGTCGCGGGTATAGCCGACGACGATATTGCCAAGCCGACGCTTTAATTCTTTCAATGAATCTGAGAGACACAAAATGGCCATGACCTCGGATGCGACCACGATGTCATAGCTGCTCTCGCGCGGAAAGCCGTTGGCGGGGCCGCCTAGCGCCACGGTCACACGACGCAGCGCACGATCATTCATGTCAACCACGCGTTTCCACGCGATGCGCCGAACGTCAAGATCGAGCGCGTTGCCGTGATGAATGTGGTTGTCGAGCATCGCAGCGAGCAGATTGTGTGCGGCGGCTATCGCCGCAAAGTCACCCGTGAAATGCAGGTTGATGTCTTCCATCGGCACGATCTGCGCGTAGCCACCGCCCGCTGCACCGCCCTTCATGCCGAACACCGGGCCAAGGCTCGGTTCGCGCAGGCAGACCACGGCGCGTTTGCCGGTGCCCGCGAGCACAAGGTTCAGCGCGTCACCAAGGCCGACAGTGGTGGTCGTTTTGCCCTCGCCTGCGGGCGTCGGACTGATCGCGGTGACCAGCACCAGCTTGCCATTTGGCCGACTCGCCAGCGAGGCCAAAAACTCGTACGAGAGCTTCGCCTTGGTACGCCCAAACGGTTCTAACTGGTCGTCGGGAATGTTCAGCGTCTGCGCGATAACGCTGATCGGTTGCAAGGTGGCGTTTTGGGCAATTTCGATGTCGGAGAGCATGGGCAAGAAGTCTAGCGTTCCGGCCGCTCGCGTCGATGGGTAAATGTCCGTAAATGAAGCGCGTCTGCGTTTGTGGGAGCGGTTACGCCACGATTTGTGTTTTACGGGAGAATCGCGGTGGAACCGCTCCCACAATCACAATGCGTCATGCCCAGAATTCTCATCCCCGCCGCCGAAGTGGAAATCACCGCCATCCGGGCGCAAGGGGCGGGCGGACAAAACGTCAACAAAGTTTCCTCAGCCGTACAGTTGCGCTTCGACGTCCATGCGTCGAGTCTGGCGCACGGGGTCAAAACGCGGCTATTGGCGCTCGCCGATTCACGCATCACGACAGAGGGCGTGCTGATCATCAAAGCGCAAACGCAGCGGACTCAGGAGGCAAACAAGCGCGAGGCGCTGGATCGATTGGATGAGCTGGTGCAGAGCGTGGCAACGCCGCCGTTGAAGCGCTACGCGACGCGTCCGACGCTGGGCTCGAAGAAACGTCGGCTGGAAGGAAAGACAATCCGCGGACAGACAAAGGCGCTGCGCGGAAAAGTAGGATCGGAGCCTTGAATTTTGATAACAACTTTTGGCCGAAACCGCCATTTAATCAGGGCTAAATGCGATTTATTTTTATAGTCGACTAATGCAAAAATCACGCGCGCACCCACGTAGAATAGCCATTTCACGCCAAAGCTGTATGATGATATTGGCTTCGGCAACGGCAACACTCGCGCCACCCGACCGTTTGCGAATCCACGCTAATTTTTAAGCGTCGTCTTCCCCATCTGCCAGAGCAGAAAACTGTAAATGTCCGCAGACATGGCAATCCGCTGCGTCGCGGTGCTACCCATGCCATGACCGGCTTGCATATCCAGTCGCAAGAGAATCGGCTTGCCACTCGTCGTTGCGGCTTGCAAACGCGCCGCCGCTTTTGCACTATTCCACACATCTACGCGTGGGTCATTCATGCCGTGCACCAGCATCACCGCCGGATAGGCAACGCCGTCCTTGATCTGGTGATAGGTGCTCATGTCGAGTAGCGCCGGAAATTCAGCGGCGTTTTTTACGCTGCCGAATTCGGAAATATTGGTGATCCCGTTGGCGCTTTGCTCGGCACGCACCGCGTCCATGACGCCGACATCAAATATTGCGGCGGCGAATAATTCCGGCGCAGTCGTCACCGTGCGGCCAACAAAAATCCCGCCCGCGCTTGTGCCCATCACACCCAAGGTTTTTGGGGACGCATAACCTTCGGCGATCAAGAATTTTGCACACGCCACGCCATCTTTCCATGTGTTCGACTTGGTCGCCTTAAAGCCGCCGTGATACCAGTCCTGACCGTACACGCCGCTGCCGCGCACGTTAGCAATCGCGAGGACACCGCCCTGCTCAATCCACACCATGTTGGTCGGCGAGAATCGCGCGGATTCTGAGAAGCCGTAAGCTGCGTACGCCGTCAGCAGCGTGGGGTTCGTGCCGTTGCGTTTCAGTCCTTTTTTGTAGAGCAGAGTCATCGGCACCATCGCCCCGTCGTAGCTGGGGAGCGTCACGTCAACGACCTCAACATCGGGCAGATTGGGCATTTTTGGGTTGACAATCAAACCGGAATCAGTCGACGTGTCGCCCGCCAGTAAAAACGCGCGCGGCAATTCCGTCCATCCGCTCAACGAGTAAAGCACGTCGCTGTACGCATGCGCAGGATCGGCGTGAACTCGCGCCGTGCCCTTGAATGGCATTGCGACTGCTTCACCGGCAATATCGCCCGCCTTGTAGCGGCGCAACACTACTTGCGTGCCTTCGCGCACAGCGCCAATCATGGCGCCGCGCGTGAGATGAAATCCCTCAAGTACCGCATCTTTGGGCGCGGTGGCGACGGTCACCGCGAGCGACAAATCGGGCTTACGCAAATCGAGCTTTAGCACTTTGTTGCGCGGCGCATTTTTGTGCGTCAGCAAGTACAAATCATTGCCACGCAATTCAGCATCGGTGATGCCATCGGCGAATGCAGAAATTTGCTTCCACTTCAAATTCGGCTTGCCCAGATCGGATACCGGCGCAACGAACAAAAAACCTTCCTGCAACGTCGTGTCCGTCGTGCGCGCAATCATCCAGGGGCTGCCCGGTGCGAAGAAGACCACGCCGACATCGAGGCGCGCGAGTCCCAGAGTTTTAGTCACCGTTGGGCCGAATATCGCCTTCGCCTTCGACTCTGGATCACCCACCTTTAACCACAGCACTTTGCTGTCGAGATAGGCCTCCGTTTCCGCCTCGCCTTTGGTTGGCGGCTTTAGCTGGTTGAAGGTCAACGAACGGCTGTCGGGCAACCATTTGACGACATCGCCATACACGCGCGGAATCGGCTCTCCAATGGTCTTTCCAGTCGCTACATCGAGGATGTAGAGCGACGCATCTTCCGACCCGCCCGCTGACATGCCGTACGCGACGTATTTGCCATCCCACGACGGCGCAAAGTAATTGATCGCGTGCGGAACGCCGGTGCGCTTTGCCGCCACATCGGCGTCAACGAGCACACGCTCCACGCCTTTCAAGCCCACGCGCATCACGAGTTTGTACTGGCGTTCGCCCTTGGCGCGCTTCATGTAATAGACCCGCTCGCCGGGCATGCGCACGATCTCGTAGATCGCGTCACCGGCTGCGTCGGTCAATTCGGTGATGCGCTTTTCCAGCGCGTCACGAATGGCAATTTTGTCCAGTGTTTCGCGAGCGGCATCGCCTTGGCCCTTCAACCAGGTTTGCACCTCAGGAGACTTCACATCTTCGAAGTAACGATAGGGATCTTTGACAATGACGCCGTGAATCGTGTCGCTGACTTCTTTGACGACGGCGACGGGCGGCACGGCGAATGCGCTGGCGATTGAAATTGACGCTAACAGCGCGGCAAATTTCAGCCGACGAAAAAGTTGAGAGGCCATCATAAATATTTAGTGAAAATGAGCCGCACGCAGCGTAGCAATCAATTCTCTACGAATCTCAGCGCGTGACCCACGCCTCACTGCGCTTCCACAACTCCGCCGCCAGCGCCATATCTTGCCCGACCCTGCTTGGCGCCTTCACACGGCATTTGTCGTAGTACAAGCCGGTCTGCGCATCTACATCCGGCGAAGTCGCGCAGTACAACGTGGTCGCAGCCCCATCCTCGACGGAAATCATGAACAGTTTCGCCAGTGCGCGAAACGGTTGTGGCAATTCGCGCCATACGTCCGATGCGACGACACCTGGATGCAGCGCGTAAGTCGTCACGCCCGTGCCTGCAAGCCTTCTCGCGAGTTCAGCACTGAACAGTACATTGGCAAGCTTCGACACGCCGTATTCCGGCAATCCCGCCTTGCCAATAGTGGGCCGAGTGACGGCATCGAAATCGATACCTGAAACCCGCGTATGGGCGCGGCTCGCCACCGTAACGATGCGCGCTGGAGCGGACTGTTTGATGCGATCCAGCAACAATTGCGTGAGCAAAAATGGCCCGAGATGATTAGTGCCAAACGCAAGTTCAAAGCCTGATTTCGTCAGACCCCTCGCACCCGCGAGCCCAGCATTATTGATGAGCAAATGCAGCGGCAAATCACGCGCCAGAAAAGCCGTCGCACATTGCCACACCGATGCAAAATCGCCAAGGTCAAGCGTCAGCAGTTCCACCTTCGGATTGCCCGTCGTCTTGCGAATTTCATCGACCGCCGCTTGCGCTTTTTCCACGGAACGACAGGCGATGAAGACATGCGCGCCACCCGCAGCCAGTTCGCGCGCGGTCACGAGGCCGATACCTGTGTTCGCGCCCGTAATCAGCGCAACGCGTCCGGAGAGTGATTGAGAGTCTGTTGGGTTCATAGGCGAGAGCTTAGCGACATTGAGTCCGAGCGCGGTCGGAACGCGAGAACCCGTCTCGCACGACGCAACGAATCGCCGCTGCGGTGTAGGCAATTTGTAAGGTGCGAAGCCGTAGCCTTCGATATCTACTGACGACAAACTGTCCCCGACCCGCGCGCTCTCTACTCAGCGCTCTACTCATTCACAATATCAGCCCGACGAAGTACCGCGTGAAATTCACGCAAATTCGATAAAGTGGTTGCACAGAAATGACCGCGAACATTACCGCCGCAACCTCCATTGCTAGCCATTTGAAATGGATTTTCTGGAGCGTCGCCGCCATTGATGGGGCCGTGCTGCTCGTCGTGCTGATCAGTGCCTTGACTCACGATGGCGGCAGCCACAACGATGGTGGCCGCGAGATGGGCGTCATTTTCTTTCTCGTCGTACCCGGCGTGGCACTTGCGCTCGCGGTGCTGCTATTTATTTTTACTCAACATATCGTTTGGCGCAGTCTTGCGATCCTGATCGTGGCGGGGCCGGGTTTGTATCTTTTGGTCGATCGGGCCAACAGTCTAAAAGACAGTTTTTTCTATTTTCAAAAAGAGCGGGGTAGTGGCTATTTTTCGATGTTCGGATCACAGCGGGCGCTGAGATCATTAGCAGAAGCCGTCGTGACCGGCGACATCACTTACCTGAAGACACATGCAGTGGCTGTTGATCTCAATGCCAAAGGGGATCGTGGCGTGACGCTCTTGAAAATTGCCGTACGGGAAGCTAAAAAACAGGAGTTCGAACGGCGGCAGCCAATTGACTCACAGTTGGCTGTAATCAAGACGCTGTTGGCGCTGGGTGCCAGGCCCGGCGACGAATTGCGTGAAGCGCTGGAAATTCACGATCCGGCCGTGCTCAAAACCTTGCTGGACAACGGTGCGGACCCGAACCAAAAAGACGCCGACGGTCGCTGGTTGATGGCGTTCGATCATAACCAGACGCCGCTCCAGCACTTTCGCCTGCTCACCGAACACGGCATGAACGTGGACATGATGGACGGTGACGAACCGCTAGACGTTGAGCTGGCGATCTATCAGCGCTGGGACCTGGTGGCGCATTTGATCGAGCGCGGCGCTGATTACCGGAAACCGCGCGCTGATGACGGACGAACCGTCGCTAGCGTGCTGGCGCAACAGATTGCCGAAGATGCGCGCGCCAAGAAGGCAGCAACACTTGATTTGCTTCGGGTGCAAACGTTAATTAACGACAAACGATGATGCAACGAGTCGGCAACAACGGGGTCGTTAGTCAGGACTTTGGTATCGAAAACGCTTACCCGGCGAACTTGAAGTATTGGCAAGGCCAGCGCACACTGGAGTTTGCGACCGAGATGTCGAGCTTAGCTGATGGCGTTCACATTTTCGACTACCCGAGCGTGCGCGCATGGTTGCCGCCGTTCGCTCACGAAACTCTCTCCGATGCGCACAAAAGGTTGGTGCTGGTGCGTGTCACGGCAGCGCTTCGTGCGCTCGGCCTGAAAGCCATTTGGATCGCCACATCGCCGTCGCACGAGCGCGATGATTGGGCGGAAATTAGGGTGGACGCGGAAGCGCTGTTGAACGCCCAACGTGCTGCCGTTTGACGAGCTGATGCAGCAAGCCCAATCGCTATAAATTCGGCGGAGCGGGTCGCTCCGGGGCAGGAAATTGCAACGATTTCTCAAGAAAAATCGTGATCAGCTTTTTCCTGAATCAACGATTTATCAGGGGCTATCGAACAATATTGACCAAAGTCGACTTCTATCGAAATCGAAGTTTAGCCCCCATCCAACCGTTGTTTCCTATAAAAGCTGATAGCTAACAGCGAACACGTGCGAAGCACTTTCCGTTGCAGGCAGTGAGCGGCTGACCACTCACCGGGTGTCCGCTCTACTTACGAACGATTATCGGCCTCGCGCCCCACCGCCACCGGTACGAGGACGAGCGCTAGGAGCACCTGCCGGCGCACGAGCGCGTGGTGGACCGGACGGTGGGCGCTGACCGCCACCGGCACCGCCCGCACCACCCGAGCCACTACCGTAACCCGCACTACCACCGCTGGCCGGGCGCTTCGCACCCGACCCGCCGGGCCGGCCGCGCGGCGCCGGACGTCCGCCACGCGCTGCCCATTCGGCATCGCGGGCATCAGCCGTAGTGGACACCGGGTCGGCAATCAGCGCGGGATTGAAGCCTTCAATTTTGACGCGAGCAATCACCTGTTTGCTGAAACGCTCGATGTCTTTGAGTAGTGGCAATTCTTCGTTCGTAACCAACGACATGGCCTGTCCGCTGGCACCGGCACGACCGGTACGACCGATGCGATGCACGTAGTCTTCCGGCACGTTTGGCAGCTCGTAGTTGACGACTTGCGGCAATTGATCGATGTCAATTCCGCGTGCGGCGATGTCCGTGGCGACCAGTGCTTGCAGGGTGCCCGTTTTGAATTCGGCAAGCGCTTTGGTGCGCGCGCCCTGACTCTTGTTGCCGTGAATGGCCATCGCCGAAATACCGGATTTTTCGAGCTGCTCAGCGAGGCGATTAGCGCCGTGTTTGGTGCGCGTGAATATGAGCGATTGCGTCCACTTTTGTTCGCGAATGAGATGCACAAGCAGTTTCGCTTTATGCGCCTTGTCAACCAGTACGACTGATTGATCGACGACTTCGATGGTCGTATTGCGACGCGCCACTTCGATCATCTTCGGGTTGTTCAGCAGGCGATCGGTGAGCGCCTTGATGTCGTCGGAAAAGGTGGCACTGAACAGCAGGTTTTGCCGTTTCGGCGGCAGCACCGCGAGCACCTTTTTGATGTCGTGGATGAAGCCCATGTCGAGCATGCGATCGGCTTCGTCGAGCACCAGAATTTCAATCTGCGAAAAATTGATCGCCCCCTGACCGTAAAGATCGAGCAGTCGACCCGGCGTAGCAACCACGACGTCGACGCCGTGACGCATCGCCTGAATCTGGGGATTGATACCGACGCCGCCGAAAATGCAGGTCGACGTCATCGGCAAAAACTTGCCGTAAACGCGCACGCTTTCTTCGACTTGAGCGGCGAGTTCACGCGTTGGCGCGAGGATGAGTGCGCGCGGCAGTTTTTTGCCGCGAGCGCCATTGGTGGGCGGCAATTGTGGTTTGGCCGAGAGCATCAGGCGCTGCAACATCGGCAGCACGAAGCCCGCCGTTTTTCCGGTGCCGGTTTGCGCACCGCCGAGCAGATCACCGCCTTCGAGCACGGCGGGAATGGCCTGCTTTTGAATGGGCGTGGGTGTGCTGTAACCGTGAGCGAGCACCGCGCGGACGAGCTCGTCACGCAGACCGAGCGCGGCGAAACCGCCATCGACGCTGGCAGGGGCATGCGACGCGGATGGCGCGTCGGAAACGGCGATTGGCAACAGAGTCGCTGCGCTGTCGACTGGAGTCGCTGTACGTGCATCTAGCGGGCGCGTAATCGGATTGGACTGGGGCTGCGCGCGCGGAGCGGGCGGATTCTGCGGTGCGCGATCATCTTGCAGCCAGTTCACCTGTTTTTTTGGCGGCGCGTTGAACAACGCAGCGGCGTTTCCGCCACCTGGAGGGCGACCGCCAGTATTTGGAAGGGGCGAACGCGGATGGCGCGGCGAATTGCCACGATTGGAGTTTTGAGTCATAGTTTTTTATTGAAGAGGCCGTCTTTTGACAAACAGCCGGGTGTCGCGGAAGAGTCGCCGAAAAAATCGGACTTAACTCGCATCGCGCACATCGAAGGCCGTGCGCTGGCCTGTGAAACTCAGCATTCGTGCTTGATGCGAATCAAGACGAACGTGAGGAGGGAATTGGTGCCGTTTGTCGGGATTGAACTGACGACCTACCGCTTACAAGGCGGTTGCTCTACCACTGAGCTAAAACGGCGAAGCTTAATTCTACTTGATGACCTTGAGGTGGCTGACTTTGCTCTTGGCTACGACAGCCGTCTTTCCAGCAGACTCAACCGGTTTCGCTGACTCTGGTTCGTGGGCGTCGCCCGACGCCGCATCGGTCGCTTCCGAACCAGCCGCATCGAGCGCCGGCTGAAAGCCCATGCCGTAACCCGTTTCCTTGGCGAAGATTCCAATCACTGCAGAAAACGGCACGGCGACCTCTTGCGAGGTGCCGTTGAAACGCGCGTTGAAAAGCGTCCACTCGTTGTCCATCGTGAGCTTGTGTGTCGCCAATGGGCCGACATTGAGCACGATTTCACCGTTTTTCACGAACGAGGTGGGTACCCGCGTCAAAGCGTTCACGCGTACCGCAAGATATGGCGTGTAGCCCTGCTCCACGCACCATTCGTAGAGCGCGCGAACAAGATACGGTTTTGCGGATTGCTCGCTCATGAATCGCGACTAGGCAAAAATGACCTAGCGCCGCATGCCGCGTTCAGCGGGCGTCAACGCGTCGATGAAACCCTGACGCGAGAACAAACGCTCTGCGTATTTGAGCACCGGTGCTGCGGCCTTCGGCAACTCGATTTCGTAATGCGACAAGCGCCACAAGAGCGGAGCGAGCGCCACGTCAAGCATCGAATAGTCATCACCCAACATGTGCTTTTGCTTATTGAACACTACAGAAATTTCAGTTAAACGATCACGAACCGCAGCCCGCGCCTTCTCCGCAGTCTTTGGATTTTTGCGCTCGAGTTCTTCGACGTGAACAAAAATTTCACGATTGAAGCGATGCAAAAACAAGCGGGCGCGACCACGCGTTGCTGGATCAGCCGGCATCAA